>JALZFN010000230.1 GCA_030861545.1 Thermoproteota archaeon
GCAGGAGCGGCCAGCCTCGCTTACATTTTATCAAATGGTGGTCATGCAGGCAGCAGGAAGGACAGGGTCGCAGCCATCCTGTCAGGGGGAAATGTCGACATGTACCTCTTAGGCCAAGTCGTAGCAAAGGGACTGATGCAAATGGGCCGACTGCTCAAGATCTTTATTCTCCTACCCGACAAGCCTGGCGCGCTTAAAAGTGTAGTAGACGGCATTGCAGAGCTGAGCCTCAATATAGTCGAAGTAGAGCATGACCGGCTGAGTGCACACATCCCAGCCGGGACTGCTGGCGTTTACCTCAGTCTTGAGCTGGAAGACGAAAAACACGCGCAGCGCTTGATAGAATTTTTAAAACAAAAAGGAATAAAGTTCAAGGTAGTTAGTTAGCTTATATAGTTGTATTCTCTTAACCCTGCCTTGTCGGCAGTGCTGCCGCCCACCTTGACGAGCACGAACTCCTTGCGGGAACGCATAATTGAGTCGTTAAAGTCGCGTTCGTTCCTGTGGAGCCTCTCGTATTCTTCCATCGTGAGCTTTTGCCTTGGGCCAATCTCTTCATTCAAGTCCATCTTACTCACAATTTGCTTGTATTCGGATTGCACCGTGCCGCTAAATACCATTGCGCTACTGCCGCTTCCGTAAGAGCCAAAGCCGATCCTCTTGCTTTCAAGATCTATTCCTTTCTTGAACTCGAACTCTAGCATGCTTCTGAGGCCCATATACATGGATGCTGTATACAAATTGCCAATGATTGCAGACGCTTCAAGCGAGCTAACCATCTTTTTCTCATATACTTCGTTGTAGAATGATGTCTGCATGAAGGCGCGTCTGAACTGCTCGTCGGTCTTCATGAATTCTGTGTCAGCAAGAATTGACTCGATGGTTCCACGAGGATCCTTTGGCTGGGGCTCTGGCATCCCAACCTCTTTGATAACATACTCCCATCTTGGAAGATGTCGCCACTCATGCCTTAGTAGATAGGCAAGTGCCTTCTCGCCCATCTTTCTGTAGGGAAGATGCACCGCAAAAAAGTCGATATGATCAGTTATCGATTCGCCGTCTTTGAGCTTGATAAGCCCTGTCTTAATTGCCTTTTCCTTGTACGCATCAAATGCCTTCCTGACTGATATAAGGTATAGCAAATTGGAGTAGCTACCATTTACAAGAGGAGTTTCTTTGCCAAATGGACGATAAAAGTCATATTCATTCTTGATCGTTGTCGAAGGAACTTTTGGATCAAAGGCCAAAAGCCGCGGGTTCTCCTTTACTAAGAGAGCCACTGCGCCGGCACCCTGCGTGTATTCTCCTGTGGAACCAATGTCATATTTTGCTATGTCGCTTACGACTACTATAGCAGCCTTCCCGTCGTTTTCATCTGCTCTTATCCAGTTTGCATTGTCATACAGCGCATATGATCCGCTTACACACGCAAATTTACATTCAATGCCGCCAGCGTGCTCAAATGAGCCATCGCCGTAGATCTGTTCTAACATTCCAATAACAAATGAGTTCATTGCCTTTGATTCGTCAAGCGATGATTCAGTGGCGACGTAAAGTCTTCCAATATCGGCGGGATGAAGGTGGTTTTTCTGCATTAGCCTCATACATGCATTTGCAGCCATACAGGCAGAATCCTGGTTAGTGTCAGCAATGGCCATTTTCCTAATTCCTATACCGTATTCGAGCTTCTGGGGATCCATGCCCCTTGCTTCAGCAAAATCCTTGTAATCGATGTAAAGTTTAGGTATATAGATAGCCAGATCATCCACACCTACAAATGACATATAACTGAAATCCAGTAATGCCGATAGTCATTTAAAGGTATTTCTGGAAATATTATTTGATCTAGACGTATCAATTTGTTTGAGTAAGAATACTGTGAGAGTTTGTCTCTCACTCTCACACTCGCCAACAAGCTGGCTCCATAACCTGCACTAGTATAGTACCTGCCAGCGCTCATATTGACCTCCGCCGAACTTAAAGTAGTAGTTCTGTCTCATCCTGCACTTTTGCTCGGTGCCTACTTAGTGCGTAACAGGCATATTACCATGCAAGTTGAACATGCCGAAGGTTAATAGAGTACACAGGGCAGGTGGTTATACAAGCAAAGATTTCATTATCATAATGCGTATCAGACCTGTCAAATCAAGAGACTCAAATCGGCCCTAGAGCAGATGGCACTTTCCAATGACAGTATGGCAAGAAAGTGGTAGTGGCGGTCATGATTATTTTTGTGATTATTCAACTCAGGATATCATGAATATTGAAATGATCTCTTGGATCATTTGCGTATCAGATAGGAAGTAAAGTAACTCATGGCTCATTGCGGCCATTGGAACGACGCGATAATAATCATCACATTTAAATTGTCAATTTGCCATACTATCTCTACATCGACCAAACCGATGGGGAACAAACGGTCTGGTCGGAGTGCAGTAGGTGAGAAACTCTGCGCTTCGCCAGACTACTATT
>JALZFN010000300.1 GCA_030861545.1 Thermoproteota archaeon
TATAGAGTGACAATTCCACGACCTCTTAATAATTCGTTCGGAACGGGTCCAACTAGGCGAAAATGGAGCGCGTAAGTAGTGGCTAGTCTAGAGCCAATTAATTAAAACTGTGAGGGACTACGGAGCTAAAACTTTAGGCACTATATGACTCTTTAAGAAATTTATTCACTAAATTCTTGTGGTGACTACATAATATTCCCTTTTCAATCGTGTATACCAGATCCTCTTGCCAGTGGGCGTTATAGAGTTTACAATATTTGTTATTGCAGAAAGGTTCACCGCCACTTATGAAAAAGAATATTGCCTGCAGGGCATAATTTACGGATGCTGCAGTAATTCTATTATCGTCGTAGCCAATGAACCTTCCGGCGAATTTTTTCTTCAGACTGCCAATATCTGATGTTACTACATTGCCAAGCTGAGAAAGGTAGAATTCTCGAGGTTTAGCTAGGGCTTCAACTATGCCCGTCGTAGAAATGACTGAAGGTGTACCGCATATAATAGCACGGGCATGGTAGCGCCAATCGTCATCTTCACTAAAAGTGCATGTTAAAAGACTGGTAAACAGGATATGGATATGAGTCAGATTGATTTCTTCAAAAGGAATCATTTCTGCAAGTATCTTCTGCATAACAAAGCCATCGTACAGCGGAATCATTATCCCGTCTTGTTTTTGTTTTGGCTGCTTTTCAAAGGGCTGCTTAACATCTGCTATCCTTGCTTGCTCTATGATCTTCTCATCATACTCAAAAGGTGGTCTGATATCTATCTTGCAGCTTGGAAAAATTTTAGCAACCTCCTTAGCCACTGCCTTAGCATTCAATGCTGGCGGTATCGAAGCTATGTGACTAATATGAATAAAGCGAAGGAGATCCACTCAAGGAAAAATGAAAATGTGAGAATAATAAAAAGTTACTTGGCTTTGAGTCGGGGCGGAGTTGGCATTTCCTTGAGCTTGCCTAATGCAACCTCGGCGGCTTTCTTGCCAGACAGGAGCATCGCACCAAACGTTGGGCCCATCCTTGGAAGGCCATGCGTTTCTGTGACAGACATGCCTGTCGCAATTAGCCCTGGAAATACCTCGTCAGTGTAGTTGACTACGGCGTCCTCGCCTCCTTCAACCCACATTGGGTCCATACCTCTCCATTTGACATAGCCGCGGTCCATTAGGCGCCTGACAGCAACCGAATCGTGTCCTGATGCATCAATTACAATCTTGCTTTCAAATGCAACTGGGTCGACACATGTAATGTTCCTTGGTAAAGCTGAAACGGGCATCCAATTGACTACCACACCAGCCACACGTTTGTCCTTGAGCACAAGGTCATCAAATTTTGTCAACTGCAAAAAGCGCACACCTGCATCACATGCTGCGCTTATCAGCTTGCTACACGCATGCGGGCCCCACGTCGCGTATAGCCCTTCCTTTATCTTCCTGTATGGCACTCCAAGCTCGTCCCACAGTTTCTGTGCTGGGGCCCTCACAGTAACCGGATTCATCATATAACCTCCTACCCAATACCCTCCTCCGAGGTAATTGTTCTGCTCGACAATAAGTGTCCTAACGCCCGCCCTTGCCAAATCCCTGCCTGCAGTAAGGCCCGCCGGGCCGGCACCGATAATTATGACGTCAGAATCAGTATACTCTCGCATTGTTTCATTGAACATTTCTGCAATAGTTCTTGTGATTTCTTTCTCGCTCACATCGGCAAATGTCTTTGCCATATGAGATACAACCAGCTCTGATGGTTATTAATAGATTAGGAACTAATACTATGTGATGGTTTAATCGCCTGCTCGCTTACGGCGGATCTGATTGGTATCCTGTTACTTTAGTATTATCAAGTTTTCAGCAATTTTGTTAATAAGACAACAACCTACCATAGGTTCTTGCTTCTTTCTTTTGTAGGTGTTCCACTTTGGCCTCTCTCTTTTCAACCTCTTGGATTCATTCTGTTAGTTGTTTGTAATACTAATGCGCTATGCCACTGATAGAAGTGAAGAGACTTATGTACCAGAATGCATCATCGAAAAGACTAGCCACAAAAAGCATTGTCAATCCACACAGATATCTGGCGCTGCAACTTTCTTGAATAGGTAGATATACGACATGCGCTGTAACAACAATAGCTGCTCTATGGTTTTTATCCTTCATCTTTAAGCGCGAACAATACTACTATTACTACCAGAACGTGGAGGTATCGCTCCAATCTGCTGCATCAACCCCATCATGTCTGCAGTTGTCCACTCTTCTGTGACCTTGCCATCAATGATAGTCAGAATATCCATTGCTGTGAAAGATACCTGCTTGCCAGTCGCCGGTATACCTTGGAACTCTCCTTTGTAAGTGCCGGTAACATTGATACTGACAGCAACTTTATCTCCCTCAGCTACCATGTCTACAATGTTACGACGAAGATCTGGAAATGCTTTACTGAAGGGAGCGAGAAATTCTTTTTTGTTTCCATTCCAATCCATAGGAGGCATTCCCGAAAAGTGAAGTGAGTAATTGTTGCTCGATACTAACT
>JALZFN010000302.1 GCA_030861545.1 Thermoproteota archaeon
GCCGTACATAGATCCAGGCCGAAGAATTTTTAAAAACAATTTCACAAGCTTGTGAAGAAGATGGTTTGTTTTTGAGCTATGATCACCATGATGACACCTTTCAAGCTTACACGTCATTGCAGTCGCATCTATCGTTACGTTGACAGCTGGAAACTATTTCTATTGATGTTGCTATTCAGATGAAAATTCATCTATCGAAAGTGTATCAAAATCTGTCCATATCTTGTTGCCAATGAAAATAAATACTTGAAAGTGAAGGTGAGGCAAATACGTAAATCCTGTCATGCCAACACGAGCGATGATTTGTCCCTTCCTTACATGCTGCCCTGCTGTAACAGTTGCGCTTCTGTGCGCAAGGTGATCATATCTTGAATATTCGCCGTTTGCATGCTGTATCACTATAAAGTTGCTGTCTTGCCAATATTCTATGCTTGGGCCGCCAATATACGAGTCATCCTTGACAAAGGTAACAAAGCCGTCTGCTGCTGCGAGAACAGGAGTATTTTCTCTAACTATGAAATCAACTGCGTTTCTTAATTTTCCAACATGCGCTGGGGAAGATGTTCTATCGATTCTCTGCAATGCATCCTTTGGGACAGGTAGCGAATAATGGTTGATGGTACTCATATTACAAAAAATTGACACCTTCTGTAGGACCGACTGAGTTGGAGAGTTATCTCTTCTATCTGCATGTATGATATAGACACTTTCACCACCACCGTTCCATTGTTGGATATTGTTGATATCATGTTATAGGTGGACATGCAAAGCTACAATCGCGGTATTAGAACGTATATTGAAACAGATGAACTATTTCAATTATCTTTACTTGTATTGTTATAGAATTTGATTCACCGTAAATCTGCATAACCTGCTATATTCAAAGTTGTCTATCCTGGCAACATGAGCGAAAATTCAAACGATCAGGGTAACATACAGCAAAGTGGTTCGCAGTGGGCAGAGGTGATCGGCCAGCTTTTTGATAGACTGACAGGCAAGGGTGCTTCTGTAACTTATAATTTTGAAAACCTTATTATTGACCTTCCTAGGGCACAGGGCCCTGGCGGCCGCGATATGGGGAGCGCAAAGTGGACTATTAATGGCAGAATTGTGATCACTGCAGAAGCTCATCAGACTTCTGAGGAAGCGCGCCAGAGAGCATCAGTCTCAACTATGACGTAGAAGGGAGGATATTAGTTAGCCATGGTGGGCGATAGACATCTGCACATTGACGAAAATGATCAGCTGAGCGACTGGGTGGGCAAAGCACTAAGGTCTGCAAAAGAGGGTGTGCTTGCGATTAGCTTTGAAAACAAACCCGCCGTAAAAATAGCAATCAGCGACGGAGCGTTGGCGGTCGACCTCCTAGAGCCAACTATCTTTAGAATACCAGAGGATGAGACTGGATTATTTGACAAGCTAAAAACTGCATCAGAGTTTGGTCGCAAGCTATCCGACAACGGAGTAACGCTTTCTTTTCTTAGAAAAGGTAAGGAGGCTGTGCGACTTGGCAAAGAAGCCCGACCGACATTTTCAAAGATGGTGACAAGAAGTGATGACATCCAGCTGAACAGCGCAAGAGAATTTGCTAAATTAAAAGAAGATCTAAAAACTGACTAGCTAACCTGGAGCTAGCAAGGTTGCATAGTTGTTACTTGAAGAGTCAAACAAAAAATATTCTAAAAAGACAGATTACACGTCCTCACCTTTTGGAGTATTGGGTGAGACATCCCTAGAACTTGCACCCCCGATTTTTTCGCGGCCACCATGTGCATTTTGTCTTTCACTTTCAGCCTTTTTTACTAGATCCGCTGCAACTTCCACGTCATAAGCGCTGCCATATTGCCTGCGGTCATCTAGATTGTTTTCGATTGCTTCAAGCACATCATTTATTCTGTTGCCCATACTGGGCGACCGTTCGTTGATATGCTTCCTTATTTCCTCTTTTGTAGCCGGAAACTTAAGGCCCTCAAGTAGATTTGCCAGCTTGGAGGCTTTGTTGCGATCCATAGCTTCATTCGTGGGAGGCTCGCCTGTAATATCCCCTACACGCTCAGCTTTGGCATCTGTGCCTGATTGCCTAACATCAGTATAATTGCGATCAGCTGCTGACATGATATTCATGCTCCAGTGCCCGGTCTCTTAATACTGCGTTCTCTTTCTGACTCGGATCCCTTGTTCAGCTCGGTATTCGTTCCCTGAATGTCTTGCTTGTATGTTTTTTCCTGTTGCCCCTTGCTTTGCAGCTTTTCTCGCTTGTTCATAGTCTTAGAAGTATCGCTCATCATTCTTCTGCTTATGCATAATGCGTCATAAAGCATGTAGAATAATCTTCAGATCGATTGCTGCTCCTTGGCTATGCGGTCTTGTTGACGTGCTGAAATTGCTAATTTTTCTCACCCGCATGTGCTAGGCTTGACCACAAATCAATATGAAATATAATATGGAATTCCCCGCAGCCTCGACAAGATCGCCATACCTGCCGAAACAGACACAGCTCCTCTTGTCTGCGCTACGAGGGTTCGCCGCATACTATTAATGGCATTTCATGAGTCTTACCCCACTTCGTGCCGCTTTCGCATGCGGTTGAAATCAATATGATTTTTATAGTATATTATCGCTTAGCGGAATAATTCTGAACTAAGAATTCAGGTCTACGCTTTTGAATTCTCGCAGTCGGCTGTGCCTGCGATCCTTGATTCCCCAAGCTGCTTTTTAGGTGAGTACTCTTTTCTTTTCCATTCATCTATGACTTAATTCATATGGCGGGGCATTATTTTCCAGTTATCCGATATGCCGCTAGGCTAATTTTGCCATA
>JALZFN010000253.1 GCA_030861545.1 Thermoproteota archaeon
ACAGCTTTGCACTTCATCTTGTCGCCAGTAATTTCCATAGCCTTGCTAGTTGGCCCGATAAAGATGATGCCATTCTTTTCACACATCTCCGAAAAGTTCTCATTCTCTGAGAGAAAGCCATAGCCGGGGTGTATGGCATCCGCTCCTGCAGTCCTAGCAGTTTCAACTATCTTGGTCATATTGAGGTAGCTTTGAGCGGGCGCAGCCGGACCAATGTGGTGTGCTTCATCAGCCCGCTTTACATGCACCGCTCGGACGTCCTCATCAGAGTAAATAGCAATTGATTTTATCCCAAGATCTTTGCATGCTCGAATAACTCTGAGGGCAATTTCGCCTCCATTTGCAATAAGTATGCTTGATATTTTTTTTGACATTTGCTATCACAAGTTGATGTTACCGTGCTTCTTCCAAGGTCGTGACTCTTTCTTACTGGCAAGAGCGTTAAGCGCCTGTATAATCATGGGTCTTGTCTCCATTGGATCTATCACCACATCAATACTACCTTTTTCTGCAGCTATATACGGGTTTGCGAATTTATCCCGATATTCCTTAGCAAGCTTTTTCTTTGTTTCAGACGCATTTGGCGCGTTCTTTAGATCTCTTCTGTGTATGAGCGTGATTGCGGCGTCTGGACCAAGAACCGCGATCTCTGCGCTTGGCCACGCATAGTTGATGTCCGCGTGTAGATTCTTGCTTCCCATGGCGATATACGCGCCGCCGTATGCCTTGCCTATAATACACGTTACTTTGGGCACGGTGGCTTCACAGTACGCGAACAGCAGCTTGCTGCCGTGCCTGATGATGCCGTTGTGTTCTTGGTCTGTTCCTGGCAGGTATCCTGGAGTATCAACAAGAGTCACTATCGGGATGTTAAACGCGTCACAGAATCTGATGAATCTGGCAGCCTTGTTTGATGAGTTGATGTCAAGTGCGCCTGCCAGGTACATTGGTTGGTTTGCAATGATGCCTATTGGTCTGCCACCCATCCTTGCAAACCCCACGATGATATTCTCAGCAAACAGCTCATGAACTTCAAAAAAATCACTATTGTCGACTATTGACTTGATTATTTCTTTCATGTCATACTGCTGGTAGGGATTCTCCGGGAGGATATTAATCAGCTTAGGATCGACTCTGTTCGGATCGTCGTTTGTTTCAACTATCGTAGGCTCTTCGGCGTTGTTGTGTGGTATGAAAGACAATAGCTTCTTTATCTTGTCAAAGCAATCATACTCGTTGTTAGCGATAAAGTGGGCGACTCCTGATTTTGTAGCGTGTGCACGAGCTCCTCCCAACTCTTCAAATGAGACTTCTTGGCTGAGCACCTCCTTAACTACTTCAGGACCAGTGACAAACATCTGGCCGATATTTTCAACCATTATTACAAAGTCAGTCATTGCTGGTGAGTATACTGCGCCTCCTGCACAAGGACCGATGCTTGCGGTGATTTGTGGTATGACGCCTGAAGCCATAGTGTTATGGAAGAAAATTTCCCCATAGCCATCAAGGCTCATCACACCTTCCTGAATGCGTGCACCGCCAGAGTCGATTATGCCAATTATCGGGCAGCCGACCTTCATCGCATGATCCATCGTCTTGGCTATTTTCTTGCTTGTCATTTCGCCAAGAGAGCCACCAAGAACCGTGAAATCAAAGGAAAATATGAACACCTGCCGGCCATTTACAGTTCCAAAGCCAGTGACAGCCCCATCACCGTAGAATTTTGGCAGCGTTGGATCATCACTTCTATGTGTGATGTATTTATCCAGCTCTACGAATGAGCCCTCGTCAAGCAATAGAGCGATCCTTTCACGAGCAGTGAGCTTTCCTTTAGAATGCTGAGCCTCAACCCTCTCTTGGCCGCCTCCGCCCTCCGCGGACTTTTTCATTGAAGCCAGCCGCTTGATTTTCTCTTCATGCATAGAGATGTAATGTAAGCGAGTAAGTGGTTATATAAATTCATTACAAGATTAATCTATTCTCTGAGGCCAGACCGCCCACCTTGAGCCCTACGGAATATGTTCATGCCCAGATTGTAGTTTTCAAAGAGAGATTGAAGCGTTTCAACTTCTGTAGAAATCATGGCAATCTCGCTCCTGTTTTGTTCGGGGTCCTTCATAAGCTCTTCAAGCTTTGTCTTCTTTTCCGCCAAGAGCTTGCCCACATTATATTCATATTCGCTTGACACATCACTTATCCTCAGTCCTTCAAATTTTAACCTTTAGTGTGATTAAATTACACGAATAATATTCTGTCACTGTACTATGATACAGCCAGCTGTGCATTCGAACTGTCTTGCTTTCAATTCTAGAGCCCGCTCACTTTAAAGCCTCATGCAACCTTAGTATCTATTCATCTTCCGATTCTTCTTCCTCGTCGCTCTCATCCAATTGAGCTTGCTCTTCGTCTTCTATATCATGAGCTTCATCTTTCATCTCTTCCCTTTCGGTTTCTTTGCTGTCCATACTGAAGATATATTGTCCTTACACTTCATTAATAATAAATCGTCTCATTAGCCATTTCTTATTTAAGAAGAAAAATCGATATCAAAAGTTATCGCTAAAGTTTCTCCTATGCTCATCAACATCTTCCTGAGGAGCAGTGGGATCCTTTATCTTATGTTCATGCAAAACTTTGTGTTCTCTCATCTCAAGCTTCTTTTCATGCTCCTCTCTAACATGGTGCAGTCTATCTTTCTCATGAATGAATTCTTTGCCGCATTCATCGCATTTTACAATTGGATGGTGGTGGACGTGCCTTGCGTGACTAATTAGATCCTCATATTTTGAGAATTTTTCACCGCATTGATCACAAACATCTTTTTCTTTATGATGAAGAATACCCAAACTATTTCTTCTGT
>JALZFN010000003.1 GCA_030861545.1 Thermoproteota archaeon
CTCCGCCGCTATCACTCGCACTGTTGGCAGGCATAGTTCTGAAAAGGGGGGATTTTGGCAGTTTCATGCTGCAAAGAATTTCTGAGCTTGAACGAAGATCTGGGATAAGACTTGGGCTAGCTCAAAAGATATTGCTAGCAGAGACGGGTACTATAGAGCAGGTTCTGAGCATACTGACAGGCTCGGCAGTAAGGGTCAATGTGATAGAGCAAAGAGAAAACGCAACTACAATTGCAAGAAAGTCTGTAATAATGAACGATGAAGGCAAGGTGCTCATCAGAGCATACTGCAAGGTTTTCGTGCGCAACTTACCCGAAAATATAGCACGACAGATAAAACAGAAACAACTAGGCATTGGAACGATAATTGCTAGTTCGCACCTTGAAACATTCAGGAGGATAATTGAAGTCGGGTATGATCCGGCGAACGAACGAGTTTTTAGAAGATATCAGATCTTTTATAAAAAGAAGGTCGCTTTCGAGATCAGAGAAGAGTTGATTGAAGTGTGATAATGAAAGAAATTAGATTTGTATGCAATTTGAGCCGCGGTCTTGATATGGACTATCAGACTTGGAGCTTGTGGCCGAGGTATTGTATCTACAACCTCCATCATATAGACCCGTTCCCGAACACATGACTATGATATTCTAATTTATATCCTTGAAATGAGTATTCATATTTGATAGCAGTACAATCATATGAACACACGAGAGGCTAAAGGCAATACCTTTCAAAGAGGAGGAAGATATCTTTATGCGGATTATACTCCACTAGAGCAAAATATAGATTTTTTATCTCAACTTAAAGATTTTGCTAGCCTTTCAGATATTATTTTCCAATCTCATAATGATTTTGAACTTCTCAGGACTGTACTAGCTAATGCAGAATCTTTAGAATCTGAAATAGTTTCCAGGATAGATCAATTAAGCAATAATCTTGGAAATGCTTTTGGCAATTTTGATATCAGGTATAATGAGCCATTGAGACAACGATATTCTCTTCCAAGTGAAGCTGACCCATTCATAATAGCAAGTAGCTCACTGAAAAGTACCATTGCACAGTCTAGAGAAGTATTTCTCAAACAATCAGATAATTACAGGAGATACGTTTATTCAAGAATTGAGCAATCTTTGAGTACTGCATTACAACCTTTGAATGAGTTGATTTCAAAGGGCTATGAAAAGTTACCTTACATTATGACATCCGATCTGCAGAAGAGGTTGCAGATATCTATTGACGCTACCCTCGGGGAGACTAAACACTACAACAATATTTTGCTTACAAATACATTGCCGCCAAATAGTTCAAGCACATACGAGAACACTAACTCTATTTCATATTCTATTTCCATCAGGAGCGTAGAACTTGAATTTTGGAACCAAAGAAGGAGAGTATCAGATTTTGGTTTGAAGGGCATAATGATACCAGTAGGCTTGAAGACCCCAATAACTAAAAGGCTCAAAAAATCCCTTGATTTTTTGCCAGGATTAGACAAAGACTTGCAAAGTCAAAGAGAACCGAAGTTTGTAAATGTTGAAGATTACTATGTCTATTCGGCAATCACTGATGGCAAAGACAATAATCTTTTAATAGTGCTTGTAGATGACCCATCGAAACCAGATAATAGCTTGATACGGATCAAGTATAGTAGAATATCAGAATTAAGTCATGATGATGACAATACTAGTAGTATTGCCACTTTTTCAAATCATAGAACACAGGATTTGGACTATAATAAAGTCCCACGAATTGACTTTATCTCAAGCGAGGAAGTGGGGGTACAAGACGTGCTGGCAATCAAAGACATAGTTGAAGCTACCGATATTTCAAAGATAATGCTTCTTGGTAGGGCTATTCTTGATAAGATCCAGCTCATATTACAGTATGAACCATCACGATTAGTACCGTACAGTAAGTTATCGTCAATTAGAGTGAATGACAAGGATGCTCTGGTAGTAGATGCAAGTAAAAGTTCTATAAGCATAGGCAACAACAACATCATAGCATATGATCCGAGCTTAGTTACTCTATTTTTAGAAATTACTGCCAAGTACTATGCGCCAATAGTGAGGAAGTTAAAGGAAAAGAGCCCTGTGAAAAACGAGTTAATATTAAGATTTGAAAAGGCAGATAGCTCACGAGAAGAGCATTCACTTAGGATAGAGGAACTGAACTCTATTTTGGAAAGAACGGATAGCGGAAAGAAAATAGCAAGAGCGTTAGAAATTTACAATGATGACAATAATATGATTACGAATAAGGAGGATTCAACAACTTCACACACAGAGCTTTAAAGCTCTTATAAGAAGAAGAAAAATTTAGGGCCTCCATTATTTGTTCAATGGGCAGCAAGGGAAAACCGCTGCACCTGATACTTAGTTCCATCATTTTCCGCAGTATATCCAAAGAATGGTGCATCAACAAGAAGATATAGCATTCATTTTTTTTGAAAAACAAGCATTATTGATGTCACTAACATGTTACCAAGCTTAATGACAACATAAGGGTTCACTTGCTTGAAATCATCATCTACTCTGCTTGTATCCCAGTCAACTGCATCAAATGAATCAATAACGCCCCTGTCTAATGTTTTTGGAGATATTGTTAAATCTACGGGTTCTACAGGCTTCATTATATCTAGTCTATCAATTAGATGCGAATAGATCGTACGTTCATTGTAAAATTGATTGGTGAGATCAGGTGGATCTTTATTATTAATTATATACTCGGTTGCGACGATGGCAATTCCTCCCGGCTTAAGCACTCTTTCCATCTCTTTTAGACTTTTAAGTGCACCAGAGTGGTTTGCTCCACCAAAGTGCTCAATTGATGAAAAGGAAAATACAATATCAAAGCTGTCAGATGGAAATTCCAGCTTAGTGCCATCCATCCTTAATACAGTTAAGGCACTTTGATCATAAGGAAAAGGTGCATACTTGCTTGGATTATCTAGAAAATCAACTGGTGCAAAATTTTCCCACTCTTTTCTGCTATATAGGTCAGTAGCATAGAGATGATCAAGATAGTTTGTAAGATAAAATAGAATTAGCTCCCTTCCAGCTCCGATCCCTAGTGCTGTATTCTTATTATTCAATTTTCCAAATCTTTTCATTGCAATTATTCCTAGTGCCCACTCCCAATCTTTTCTGTGGATCTGTCCCGGTTTTCTTGCAAGTATGCCTTGACACTTATTGTAGTATGTAATATCTTGTAGATTCAGAATTATTTCTTTTACTTCATGGTTCTCCCAATCCTCAATGCAACAGATCTTGTTGAGTTTTATTCTTCCGTTTGGCTCTGTACGATAAGAATAAGACGAAGTTTGCTTTAGTCTTCTTATAAAAGAACGTACTTCTACATTGTCTGCTTTTTTTCGTGCTATTTCATTTAGCTGAAGTATCTTCATGCGTATTTCAGATCTACTCTTGCCACTTAACAGATCCACGATAATTGAGGGATGATGGCTAATTGTACTAATTTTTCTCTTTAGAGTCACAGTTGCTTATGGTGCCTATAGTGAGAAATAATTTAATGGTTTCTTAGAAGAATTTACGGCTTCTCACATACTTTACTTATGAGGATATTATACGCTAGAGCGAAAAAAGCTTCATATTAATATCTCTAGATGGAGTATTTTTCTTCTAAATCAAGTATCGAATACATAGTCGCCGTTAGACTCAACGCAATGTAGCTAAGACCAGCATATAATTAGCAATCCCACCTTATCTATTACCGCCACGTTATTTGGGTGACAAGTAGACTATACAAGGGTCAAGCCATCTCATGTTTAAGATATGAAAGCTTCTTTAATCTTGTCTTGTAGCAAGAGGTATAAAATATAATGTGCTATTGTATAGGTGAGGACTAATGTGGGGTTTCACAATATACCTGATGCATCTTGCAGATTATCTAGCAGGTCGCAAGAATAATAAGAGAATTCAATGCGATGTATGCGGACAAAAATTTGAATCCATGTCAGAAACAGAAAAGCATAGACGCGATGCTCATCCACATAGTGTTCCACCTTAGGAAGAGTTTTTGATGCAAATGCAGGTCCCTAACAGACTCTTGCAAGTTTCACAGAGTACAGGCCTATGCCTCGGATGCTACCAATTCTAGGCGAGCAAAAATGTGCAAGCATATTCAGTTGCAGAGTCCTTGGAAAGTTGTTATCTCGCAATCTTCACTGGATGATGGAGATACACTACTCCATCTAGAGGAAATAGCCAATGGAAAATCGAGAAAAGAAAAAGTAGTAGTAAATATGTGGCATTTTTAGTCATCAAACAATCAAAAATAGTGTTTAAAGGCCGGAAATCGCACACTGAAAGTGTTTTTGCACTAGCTAGAATCATTAAAATTTAGAAACCATATCTATGTTAAACTCAATAGAGAGATTATAGATTATGGCCATAGAATATTTTAACTAAACTTGAACATCGTGGCAAGATTCTGCAAGTTCATCGATGTCTTTTTAGTAAAGATAGAGTCTTCTCTGATATGTGACTGATTTAAATGATGACGTAGAAAGAACAGAAATAGAGCAGATAGTAAAAAATGAGATCAAGATTATTAATGAAAATCCTTCAGTAATTAAAGCAAACGCTTGCGCTGCCTGTCATGTTCTTTTTACGGTTGCAAATAAAATGAAGATAAGCGAACAAGGTGCAGCTGATCTCCTTTCAGAAGTGCTTTTTGAGAATACTCTCTTAAATGACCAGTTTATAGAGCTAGTTGAAAATGTGCACATGAAGCAGAGAATGATGGGTGTAACCTTTGTACTGAAGAGCAGAGATGCAAAAGACAAGTATATCAATTCCCAGTTCAAGAATACTCTAAATGAGCTTCTAGGAGATGCCTCATATTATGGCAGCGAGATCGTTCTTAGAAAGCTGATTGTTTCTCAGATAGCCCTCGACCTAGCTCAAAATTTAGGCATAGATTATCATGCTGCGACGGAAGAATTATACTATTATATGAGAAAGAAAGACACAGAAACTCACAGCGAAGTTATGCAGTTAGTCAAATCAGTTATCAATAAAGCAGGAAAAGATAAAGGAAATTGAGAGAGCTATTTCAGGATATATATTGTCTATCTTAAGTGTACTATGGCTGGTTAACCCATTTGGGGAATATGTTTGCCCTTGAAAGGCGAAATTTCACGAAGCTCCGTTACAACACTTGACAGGATATCCACTACCCTGTCCACTTCATCTTTTGTATTGTGGAGCCCAAGACTGAGCCTAAGCGAACCTGTGATCTCTTCGTAGGAAAAGCCCATTGCCTCTAGCACATGTGACTGTTTTTGCTTCTTAGCAGAGCATGCAGATCCCGTAGAAGCAGCGATACCATTTTCATCAAGTTTAATTATCAGATCTTCTCCATTCACACCAAAGAATGTAAAGTGGGCATTGTTTGGGATCCTGCAGGTGCTCAAGCCATTTAGGCGCGACTGCGGTATTTCCTTTAGCACGCGTTCAACTATGTGGTCGCGCAAGGCTGCCACAAGCTGCTGGTATTCGCTCATCCTCTTGGTAGCAAGCTCACAAGCCTTGCCGAAACCGACGATGCCGGGCACATTCTCTGTGCCTGACCGCAAAGACTGTTCCTGCCCTCCGCCATGGATGATCGGCAATATTTCCAGACGCGACCTAATATAGAGAGCGCCTACTCCCTTGGGTCCATTAATCTTATGAGATGAAAAAGACATCATGTCGACTCCAAGGTTCTTGACGTTTATAGAAATCTTTCCTGCAGCCTGTACTGCATCAGTATGGAAAAGCGCGCCGGCCCAATGCGCAATTTCGACAAGCTCTTTGATCGGCTGGATCGTGCCGATCTCGTTATTTGCATACATGATGCTGACAAACGCTACATCATCTGAAAGTTCATTCTTCAGGTCAGATGGTCTGACAAGTCCGTCGTTTGTCACCGGCAAGTACGTAATCTTAAAGCCCTTGCCTTCGAGATCTTTGCATGGTTCAAGCACTGCATCATGCTCTATGCTGCTTGTAATTATTCTGTTCTTTTCAGGCGCTTTGCTTTTAACATGTACAGCCTGACCCTTCAGAGCAAGGTTGTTTGCCTCAGTTCCGCCGGATGTAAACGTTATTTCATGAGGTGACGCACCTATCATCCTTGCAACCTTTTTTCTGGCGAGCTGTATCGCTCTGGCAGTTTCTCTCCCAAACTTATGTATAGAAGATGGGTTGCCATACGATTCTTTGAAGTATGGTAACATTTCAGCAATCACCTCGTCTGCAACAGGCGTTGAGGCTGCAGTGTCAAGATAAATATGATGGCGATGGTCATTAATCATATCTATCCATTATCACCATTTTACCTGTCCTGTATCCTGCTGCGTCAACAGAAACAAACTTGAACCTAAGCTCCTTAAGCTTGTCGTCTAAGAGTGCAAGCTTGTTGACATCAAACATCTTGTACAGCTCATCTTTGCCTACTTCGATTCGGGCAAGATCATCATGATCCCTTACACGGACCTGTTTAACGCTAAATATTGTCTTCACTATTATTTCTGCAGTCTCAATCCTTTGCAGCTTTTCATAGGTGACCTCACTTCCTGACGATATCCTTGAAGCGAGACAGGCATTGGAAGGCTTGTCATAAACAGATAGTCTAACGCTCTTTGCGATTTCGCGTATTTGTAACTTCCCTATGCCAAGCTCCACCATAGGACTTCGCACGCCGTTTTCACGAAGAGCTCTTATGCCAGGTCTGTAGTCTGTCAGGTCGTCAATATTTGTTCCATCGACAATGAGAGTTACTCCTACCCTTTTGGCTTCTTGTGCAAGATGCTGCCCAAGCTCCATCCTGCAGTAATAGCAGCGCATGATGTCATTTTTCACAAATGCCGCGTTTTCAAGCTCGTTGTATTCAATCACTTTGTGCTTAATACCTATCTCCTTTGCGACGCGCCGGGCCATCGCAAGCTCTTCCTTTGCCAGTGTCTGGTAATCAGCGGTTATGGCAACTGCGCCATTTCCAAGTGCTTTTTTTGCAGCTAGCGCTGCTACAGCACTGTCAACTCCACCAGAAAGTGCTACTATCGCCCCGTCACGGCTATTTTTGACAAACCATGCTATCAGTTTGTTGAAGCTTTCCATTCATGTCCACCTTCCAGCTTTTTCATAACTTCTGTACGGACCAGATCCATCACTCGCTTGACCGGCATTTGGCACTTTGTTGCAATTATTTTGATATCTTCAAACTCAGGCTTTGCGTTTTTTATTCTTCCGGCTGAATCTTTGACAATCTTTACGTGCACGTTGAGGGCGTTGCCATTAATAT
>JALZFN010000033.1 GCA_030861545.1 Thermoproteota archaeon
GGGAAATACCAGAAGTAACCTGACATTGCTGGAAATGCCCGCAAATAGAAATCGTCATAAGGCTCCTTGCCCGGTTGGTAGCGAACCTTATACTGCACACACGGAATCCACATTTCGTTTCCAACCCTTGGAAGATAGTTGCGATGAAACCCAGTCGAATCAATAATGATATCAAAGTCAGATTCCATCTCATCCTTTCTTGGAGCCTTTCCGAACCTTATTTCTGTGCCCCTTATCATCTCTTGTATCAGACGTAGCTTGTCGTAGCTCACCATTCCTTTGAGCTTGATGTCAATGCCTCCACCATTGTCCTCCAAGTCTATATGCATGTGCTTGCCGTCGTGCAGGATATAGTCATCAAAATTGAGGCCACAGTTTTTTGCAAGCCCTGCCATCACATTCCCACAGGTGGCCCAAGCACATACTGCATCGTGTTGGTCCTTAGGATTCCGCTCAAACCCTACTACATGGTTGTTATGGTCATCACTTAGCCTATTCATAAGATAGGCGCCAGCCACTCCGATTCCGACAACTGCGATCTTCATGCCTTGCTTAGTATGTTATTTTGCCGAAGTATGCCATAAAAACATAACATTTTATGTGTACTGCACACATATCATGGCATGAGCATTGTCTAAGAAGAAGAAGGCGAATGAGGATAAGAAGAAAATACGGATGCCTGGCTCTGCACGCGCAGGCATAAGTCTCTTGATTATGGGCGCACTGTTAGTCGGATTTGGACAATACTTTGAGAGAGGCGCGCTGTCACTTTACGGTGTAATAATTGTGGCCAGTGGATTCATACTATACATGACTGCATCCATATTTGCTAAAAGAAGAGCCTCCATGTAGGACGCATCAATTTTCCTTTTCTTGAAGTTAATACTTGAAGAAAAGGTTCAAAGAAAGAAGTCTGATCAAAGGACGCTACAAGATTATTGTTGAATATTTATTTTTTAGATTATTTGTGATGGGTTACAAATTCTTAACGCTGGCTAACAAAGAAATTCAAGAAGGTTCATGATCCTGCTCCTAACTACCAAATCTGAATTGTATCGGCCGCAAGGCGCTGAGCGTGTACACTTGGATGAACCACTATTACTACTAAATCTCCTGGATATATGCGAATATATAGATCGCCAGCAGATTATTCAATATAAATTGCAGGCTTAAATGGCCTTGTGGATTTTGCCTTTGATTTTGGATCATATTGTATGGAATCATCCTCGGGATAGATGACTATCTGCGCTTTGTTGAACTCGGCTGACAGAAGCGATTGTGCGTCCTCTATCGCGGCTACCTCATTAAATTCTGCTAGGTTGAGCCGTCGGTTCCTTGCCTCCAGCGGCGCAGACAAAATATCTTCTATCATTTTCTGAACCAGCTTGGGGTCACTCTTGGCTTTGGCAGTCTCCTGCTTTGCAATCAGCTGCTTCATTATTTCACCAAAATTTACCCTACCTTCCAGTACGTTCGCCAGTATTGCCTTGTAGATTTGTGTTTTCCAGTTAGCTGAGGTATATATGACAATTTTGGTAGGTCTCATTTTGGTGACCTTGACGATGTTCTGGAGGTCCGCAAGCAGGCTAGATATAAGAAATTCAGACTCTTCTGCCACTATGTCTATCTTGCCTTCTTCTGCCACTGGCCAACTTGCTATGGATATTGATTGCCTATTACCCATGAGTTCCCACACCTCTTCTCCTGTAAAGGGCGCAAAGGGAGCGAGCATTCTGACCTGAATGTTGAGAAATTGCGTAAGCATTCCAGATATATTTTCACGTCCTTTGGCAGCAGCACGCTTTAGATACCATTGTAAGTCTTGATCAAGTGAATATAGGGTATGGTGTATTGCTTCTCTTATCCTTAGCCTATCCATTGATGTTGATGTCTCTGCTATCGTGCGCTGCAGCTGACTGATAAGCCACCTATCTTCAAGCTGAAGATGTTGTTGTTCAATTACCTGCTCCTGTGGCTTGCTGCTAGAATATCTTTCAGCCATTTCAAATATGCCAAGCAGTTTCAACCGAAGGCCGCGAACTGTATCAAAAGAAAAGTCGGCATCTTGCAGTATTTCAGCGGACACCAACATTGCAAGCCGGATTGTGTCTGCTCCATGTTCTCTGATTGCGGCTCGAAGTGGGATAATATTGCCAAGCGACTTGCTCATCTTCTTGCCCTCCATCAGGACAGAGCCATTGACCACTATTTGCCCTGGCCAGTTTTTCTTGTCGAAAAGGGCTACATGGTTAAAGATAAAGAATGTGAGGTGGTTTGGAACAAGATCGCGCCCAGAGTGACGCGAGTCTACAGGATAAAAATAGCTGAATTCATTTCTTATCTGTTCCACCGTATCTACAGGAATTCTGGATTCTTTCGCAACCTGATCAACGGTTCCGGCGCCAAGTAGAATATAGTCAAAGAACGCATCGGTAATGTTGTTCTTATTCTCATCGTTCTCTTCACTTATCGCCTTGTTGTTGATATATTTTGCAATGATATAGTAGGCCATATAAATGACCGAATCTGATAAGCTTTCGATTATCCAATCTTCATCCCAAGGCAACTTGGTTCCAAGGCCGGATTTTCTTGCGCAGGCTCGTTCACGCAACCAGTCAATGACATAGTCAAATTCCTGTCTGATGTCCGGCGGCACAATGTCCATTTTGTTTACACATTCGTGTGCCAATTCCTTCCATTCTTTATTGCTGTAGTTTAAGAACCATTGATCCTTCAGCAATTTGACGACGCACTCGGCTCCACATCTACACTTTACCGGCCTGTTTACAAGCTCGTACATGCTGTATGCCATGCCTAACCGCGTGACATCCTGCTTGACTTCATTCTTTGCGACAGCAACTACCATGCCTGCGAATCTGCCAGTATTGTGCATCATAACACCTTTGTAAAATTCATGAGAATAAAGATCGCTTGTCGCTTTTTCCAGTCGCTCGTCATTACTACTACTTTTACCAGAAGCGTCCACCTGCTTAATTGCTTCTGCAGCAGGAATGTTACTGCTGTATAATTCTGACTCGATTATTTTGATTGGATGGATGTTGTCAGCGTCTACTGAAATATGAAATTTTTGCTGCATTTTTTTGTCTGCTTTTAGATCTTCTAAGGACTGATAATCATATGGTGCATGTGCCGGCACTGACATTACAATTCCAGTGCCGCTATCGGCTTCAACAAATGAAGCAGGATATACGGGGATAGAGGCATCGTTGACTGGGTTGGTGGCCTTCCAGCCGATCATTTCGCTCCCTTTGACAGTCTTTATTGGCTCAACCTTATGATTCAAAAATTCCAGCTTTCTTGCAGCTTCTATGCTTATGATCCACTCTTCGCCATCAACTTGAGCCAGCATGTAGTCGACATCAGGGTTAACCCACATGTTAGTCACTCCAAAGAGCGTCTCGGGCCTGAGCGTGGCAGCCGGCAAGATAATATTTTTGTCATCACCCTTACCTCCAGACCTGAACTTGATCAGGGTGTATTCATTGAAATCCGGCTCTACATCTCCTATTGTGTCGTGTTGACTAACAGGGTTCTGGTCACGTGGGCACCAACCTACCGGATGGGATCCCTGCACTATCAGTCCTTTTTTGCGCAAGGTCCTAAACTGCCATGAGATGAACTTAGAATACAGTTTATCGATGGTGGTAAATTCTCGACGCCAGTCTATGGAGTATCCCATCTCCCTCATTCCTCTCTTTATCTCGTGATGGAAGAATCTGGCTATCTTGACAGGCTCGACAAAGGTCGCAATGACGTCATCTGAGAGTTTGTATATCTTGTGAAAGGTTTCCATCAGATCAGCATCGCCGGCAGCAACTCTCCGGGACATTCCAAGGATTGGCGTGCCGGTGTAGTGAAAGCCCATAGGGAAAAGCACATTGTAGCCCTTCATCCTCAAATATCGCGCATGCACATCTGCAAGCGTGTACGTCCTGCCATGTCCGATATGCTGAGGCGAGTTTGGATAAGGATAGGCCACTGTCACAAAGTATTTTTTTCTGCCGTCGCCCGTATCGGGGTCTGCCTCAAAGATCCTTTGCTCTTCCCACCTCTTGATCCACTTGGTCTCAATTGAATTCCAGTTTATGCGGTCACTCACGGCTATCTTGCAGCCTCTTCCGCCAACAGCAGTGCTTCCTTTATCCTATCTTTTGACTTGCGACCTCCCTGTCCAAAGCGATTGTCCCCTCCTCCGGAGCCACCTAGCATGCTGGACAACTGCTTTGCAATTACACTAGCTTTGACCTTCTTGCAAGCGCCTTCACCGGCGAAAACAATAACTCTAATGCCCTGACCCTTCAAAAGAAGCGCAACATATACCAAGTCTTTGTCGAGCTCAATTGCCTTTTCACCAATGGCAATATGGTAATCTTCGTCAAGCTCTTCATCATAGGTGGTATACAGGCGGATGCCAGAGCCAAGCCGCTTGGCTTGCTCTGAAGTACTTTTTGCAATAGGCGTTGAGACCACTCTTAGCATAGTTCTTATCTTTTTCTTTGCTGCTTCTGCGTCTTCCATTGCCTTGTTAAATGATTCGACCACTTTTTCTCTACCCGAGCCTAGGGCCTGCGCTATTGATGCAAGCTGGCTGTCCATCTGTTGCATGTACTTTACTGCAGCCTCGCCCGCGACAAACTCAAGCCTCACTACGCCATCTTGGATTCGCTCAGATTTGAATATCTTGACGAGGCCGATTTCGCCAGTATTTCTTACATGCGTTCCGCCACAGGCTTCGATATCCCATCCCTTGATATTGACTATTCTAACATTGCTTGTCGGGACGACCCCGCCTTGGTATATGCGGAAAGAGAACTGCTGTTCGGCGTCTCCACGATCATAAGTCTTAATCATGACAGGATGGTTCTCCCTGATTACACTATTTGCCATGTGTTCAATTTTTTGCACTTCCTCTTTTGTAAGTGTCGAATGGTGTGTGATATCAAGTCTGCCATAACTTTCTTCCTTGAATGCAGAGTTCTGCCAGACCCAAGAGCCAAGCGTATTCCTTGAAGCAGAGTTAAGTACATGAGTTGCAGTATGGTGCTTGGTGATAAGATCACGTCGCCTAAAATTCACTGTTGCATGTACAATTTGCTCTTCTTCAAGCCTACCCCCATGTTCAATCTTATGCACTACGACATCCGCCTGCTTTGTAACTTCTAAAACTTTAATTCCTTCAATTTCTCCAGTGTCTGGCTCCTGTCCTCCACCTCTTGGGTAGAAGGCAGTCTGATCCAAAATGAGATATTTACCATCCACGACTTTGAGGACCCTTGCATGAAATTCGCGCATTGATTCGTCTTCGTAGAAAAGTAATTTTGTGGGCGGCAGACCTTCCAGCCCTAGGATTGGTTTTGAGGCTTGGCTTGACACCTGACTTGTATGCAGTTCTGCAAGCTTTGTATAGAATGTTGAGGGCACGCTGTTTATTATTGCCTGTTCTACCAAAAAGTCTGGAGTTATGCCATCTGACTCGTAGAGCGTTATAAGGTTGTCAATTGTCAGCTCTCTACCCTTTTTGCTTGACTTAAGTGACATGGCCACAGAGTTCATACGCTCACGGGAGCTGGAGTATCTACCTGCTTCCAGTTGCAGGATCGCCCTGACATCTTGTCTGTGCTCTTCAAGCTCGGGATACATCTGTCTGAGGTAGTCAATATGCATGTCGGCAATATCTTCTACTTTGACAATGTTTTTCCATCCAAGCCTCTCAAGTATTGATAGCGCCCTGCGGAGGATTACGCGTAGATTATGACCTCCTCCGACGTTTGAAGGAAGCGCGCCATCTGAAATCGCAAACACAAGAGTCCTTATGTGGTCGGAAATCGTGTATATAGCTTCATAGGGGACAACATTTGCGCTCAGCCTCTCTTCTGTAGTTTTCATCTCTTTAGCAATTAGCGACTTGAACTCGCGGAGACTGTCAGTCGTCATGCTATTTATCCTGCTTGAAACAGATTCAAAATATTTAGACAGTAATTCCTGATCCGTATCAGTTCCGGTGACGTCGACAATCTTGCCAACTACAGGCCCAAAGCAGCAGTCGTAGCTTGTGGGCGTACCCATTGTTATCCATGAAAAGCGCTCAAGACCCGCACCCATGTCTATTATCTTGTTTGGCATGACGCGGTAATCATTTTCATTGCCTTCAAATTCAGTAAATACAGCATTACCAAGCTCTAGGCCTCCTACAAAATATTCTAATGAGTATCCAAACGCGCCAGCTCCCATCCATACATCTTCGACAAACGTTATATCTTCTGGCTTGATACCAAGCCCATTTGTCAGCACACCAAAATCAAGATCTATGCATTTGTCTTTCCAGTAACCACCTGGCGCATCTGCATTACATGTCTGGCCTATCATGCAAAAGCCAGTATAGTGCCTACCACTCAGCCCTACATTTTCAATGTCATTGAACCGGAGACACATCTGTGGAACTACAAGCGGGTTTGCCGGCATCTCAAATACAATCTGATTGCCGATGACACGCTGGAAGTTAACGATTGAAGCTATAGTAAAATACAAATCTTCCCTCCAACGGCAGACTACAGGATAGCGCCTTACTATCGCATGGTCATTTGCACGGAAGAACTTCTCAATCTCCTTCCACGCGTTAACATAATCAAGACGTTTGTTTGTCGGTGGTCTACCTATGAAACTATAATTTTCATGGTCCGGACAGATCTCTCTGGAGATGTCAAGCGTCCAAAAGAATTTTCCGCACTTGACACACTTTTTTCGCGCAAAGCCCATCCTGTCGAACAGTGATACTTTATAGTATCTGTCAGGATTAGAGGAGAATAGCGAGAACAGTTCCTTCTTTCCCAATGATTTTATCCTGTGTTAGACATCAAAATATACAGTATTAATGCTTTTGTTAAAAAGGAGAAAAAGAGCTCAGGATTTGAGTGAATTTTCGATAAACTTTAGGTATGCCTCTTTTGGTGCTGCACCAATTGTCCTTGATATTTCTTTTCCACCTTTGAACAGCAAAAGCGATGGGATTGATTGGATGCCGTATCTCATTGCGATTTCTTGATTCTCATCCACGTTTAGCTTGGCAACCTTAACCCTGCCTGCCATAATCTTGCCAACTTGCTCAACCGCCGGCCCCACCATCCTACACGGGCCACACCAGTCCGCCCAAAAGTCAACTAAGACTGGAAGTTCTGACTTGAGCACTTCGGCCTCCCATGTTTTGGTAGCTACATGGGTAACGACGTTATTTTCTGCCTTGCTTTCCATGCCTACAATTGGAAGCAATGGTATTTTAATCCTATTGACTAACCAAGCCGGCCGCTTACTCCAGTTGTAACAAATTCAGCTATCAGCTTGATGACAAAAGCAATACCGCCCACTGCAAAAAGGCCAAGCGCAACTAGACGCAGGTGTAGCATATAATCTTCCCTGCTGGTCTTTTTGGCAAGTCTGAGAGTCTGGAGGATCTCTGAAACCTTACGTTCTACAATTGACAATTCATGATTTAAGGGGCGACAGCGTTATATAAAATATCTGTCACTACCTTGAAAGCGATGGTTGGACTGTATAGAGAGGCTCTTTCTCAGTTCTCTGCATCTCAACGAATGTTTCAGTATTTTGTATTCCTTCTATCTTGCCAATACGTGCTATGACAATGTTGTGTAGTTCCTCCAAAGTATGAGCACTCACATTGACTATCATGTCAAATCTGCCGGTAACTTCAGAAACTGATCTGACCTCTGGAATGTCCATTAGTTCTGCATGGATGGGATCTTTTAGCTTAGGATCCCGATTTATGCCCACCGTTGCCTTGACATTTATGCTTAGCATACTTTCGTTCACAATTACGGTAAACTTTTTTATCAGGCTGCGCTTTGATAGACGCTTTATTCTACTGTAAAGAACAGAGGCATTAACATTGAGCTTTTTGCTCAATCTTGGAACTGAAATGCTGGCGTCCTTGGTCAGTTCAGATAATATCCTCATATCAAGCTCGTCAAATTTCTGCATATTGGTCTAACGTTACAAGAGAGTGTTAATAAATGTAATTCTGATGGAGATTACGCGGTTAGAACTCATTCCTTGGATTGTGCCACAATGGATCATGAAAAACTTATGATGACCTATACAATAAAGCATACAAAGATCTAGCTCAGGATAACATTAAATAATTTGAAGCAGACGTCTTAGTAATGTTTAATAGGGGAGGAATCAAGCCCGGCCAATATGTTTTTGTAGTGCAAAAAGACG
>JALZFN010000048.1 GCA_030861545.1 Thermoproteota archaeon
ATATAGTATAATTTTCCATATGAGCAATAGTGGCAGCAGCAAAAAACCTGATAAAATTGAGTTTAAAATGCTTGACTATTCGACAGTTGGAAGTGACACATTATCGTTCAAGCTTGAGGATGGAACGATTGTAAAAGTGAAGGTAGGCCTGGAGCGGGTCGGAGTGGCTACCAATTACCAAAACCCTGATGGCTCACTGCATTATGCCATAAACACTTCAGTCAAGCTGTACGTTATCCCTTATGACAAGAGGTTTACTCTTCCTGGCAGCGCAATAAGGAGTCAACCTCAGCCGCCTGATCAGGATAGCAGCAACAAGCAGTCACCGAGTCACTTTGCCTGAATGTAGTTACATTTTATGATCATAGGGGCAAAATAGTCTCTGCTTTTATCTGTTATCTTCGTACCCCTTAGCTGAATGATAGTCAAGTTATAGCTGCGATTCTAGCAGCAGCCGTACTTGTTGGTGATTCTGGAAATGTTAGTTCATTTTATTTTGCGAGGGCTCAGGATCAAATAACAACACAGCGGCCAGAGATTACGCTCAGCGGAGGCTTCATTTGACCATAGTTCAGTCTAACTGACATCGCTGCCAGTTGCTATTCCATAGCCCATCTTTTTCCTTGCACTATCCACTTTTTCAACAAACAACTGACCCCAATGGCGCTGGTACTTGGGCTTGATATTCAAGGTAAACTCAAAATTGTCTGCTTCCAGTCGCAATTCAAAGGCCTTGCCAGTCTTTGCCACCTGGATCCCTCCTCCCTCAGACAGTTGCTGAACTACGTTTACAGACTCACTTTCATCGAATTCGGTTGAGTAATTTGTAATGAGACTATTAGGAATCATAGGATTGAAGTCTGCCATGGCCTTAATCGTACGCTTCTGCCCTTGATCGTTGCATTTAAGCTCAAAGTCAAGTAAAACCTTCTTCCTGCTTTCGGCCATAATGTCATGTGCCATATCGACCTAAAAAATTTTTCTATCAGATATTTGTAATACTTACTTAATTCCCTTAGTTCTGGCACAGAATTGAAGTCCACTGCTCTTATCTATCACAATCTGTGCTCAATAACGTTAAATCCGATATATCATTTTCAATTAATATCAGTGTGTCATAAGCAACTGAAATAATATTGCTGCGAGGCTATTCCTGCTTTAACAAGCCAAATTCTTTCATGGTGGATTGGACTCCCGCTTGCACAGCAGATAGATCTTCTGGCTGCTGTGTAACTCAACTGATCTATAGCCCTTAGCCCGCTAAAGTTTTCAATCAGGAAGTCACTTGAGGTTTTTATACTATTGCATAAGCGACTCAGAGATAATCTTGGCAAGCTTGTGGTTGCCTTCTCTCTCGTATTTCTCGACTTCCTTGGTCAGCTGCTCCTTTAGCTGCATGTAAAGTTGGACTTGCTCTCTAATGGCTCTTATTCTAAGCTCCTCGGCTTCAGATGATGATGATGACAAGGATATACAACGTTACTTTGGCTGCATTTTCTATTTATGACTTCGCTACATTAATGGTGGGAAAATCGCTGTAGGATTTTTGCATAATGGCTACAGACAGTATCATCCTTTCTGTACTCGTGGTAGCGCATATGAGTCCATGGATTTAGTAAGCAACTCCCCATTCATAGTGGAAGGCTTATTCTAACCAGACGGATCAATTCAGAATGGCACTTACAACAAGCATAGGATTTACAGTATTGACTTCTTCTTACTAGCTAGCGGCGAGATAGAATTACATTTGGTCTAATATTAGGTTGAGAACGATGAATAGCAAGATCAAAGTCCTCATTGGTCACTACTCGCTGAGGAATTGAATAGGGTTTCATTCATCGCACTGAAATGAATAAAAATATTTTAAGTAGAAAAGGCTAATCTCACGGTTGTGATGTCGACGCAGCAACAACAAAAGAGGCCAATACGAGTTCTCGTATCCAAGCTTGGACTGGATGGACACGATCGGGGAGCCCTCGTGATATGCAGAGCGTTTCGTGATGCTGGCATGGAGGTCATTTATTCGGGGCTATTCTGTACTCCAGAGCAGGTTGCCAGCATGGCTATTGATGAAGATGTTGACGTGGTAGCAATGAGTCTGCTAAATGGTGCCCACTTGACGTTGTTTCCGAAGGTAGCGCGTATCCTTAGAGAAAAGGGCGCAGGTGATATCTTAGTCGTTGGAGGGGGCATCATACCAGAAAGCGATAGGAAAGAACTTGAAGAGCATGGCGTGACTGGTAATTTTGGGCCCGGCACCCCGTTGCCGATCATCATAAATCATATCATGGAAAGCATGAAGAAGCGTGAACAATAGAGAGCTAGCTCGCTTTCTTCTCGCCGAAATTTCATGTGGAAAACAGGATTATCATAAATTTGGGTTAAACTTCGGGCGCATCTGGCCACATCATTGTTCGCATCTCCTTGCCCACTTTTTCTATTTGGTGGTTCTCTATTTCCTTCATGTAGCGTACAAATGAGTTCTTGCCCTCTTTCTTGTACTTACTGATCCACTCTTCAGCAAACTCGCCTGACTGGATTTGCTTGAGCGCCTCTTTCATTTTGTTTTTAGCCTCATCATCGAGGACAAACGGCCCACGCGTGAGTCCACCGTACCTTGCAGTTTCACTTACCCTGTTGTACATCCCTGCAATGCCATATTTTTGAACCAAATCAACGATCAGCTTCAATTCATGAAGGCACTCAAAATATGCGACTTCTGGCTGGTAGCCGGCCTCAACAAGCGTCTCAAAGGCCTTCATCATCATTGTGTGAGCTCCGCCACAGAGGTCAACTTGCTCCCCAAACCAATCAGTCTCTACCTCTTCCTTGAATGTTGTTTGCAGTATGCCGGGCCTGGTGCTGCCTATTGCCTTTGCCATAGCAAGTACTCGATCCCATGCTTTGTTCGTATGGTCTTGGTAGACAGCAACAAGCGATGGAGTGCCAAATCCGTCCTGATAGAGCTCTCGAACACGCTGGCCTGGACCCTTTGGCGCAATCATTATTACATCCACATTTTTGGGCGGCACTATCCATTTCCAGTGAATAGCTGCTCCATGCGAGAAGCTAAGCGCCTTGCCCTCCGTAACGTGCTTGGCAATTTCTCTCATGTATGTATCAGACTGCTCCATGTCTGGTATTAGGATATGAATAACGTCAGCTGCCTTGGCGGCTTCTGCAATTTCCATGACCTTGTGGCCTTCACTCTCCGCCTGCTTCCACGTCTTGCCTCCCTTTCTGAGGCCAACTATTATATTAAGACCGGAATCCTTCATGTTGGATGCCTGAGCGCGTCCCTGAATGCCGTAACCGATAACCGCGATTATTTGGTTCTTTATTGGAGCTAATGATACTTGGTTGTCAAGCCATTTCTTAGCGGGCATGTGATTCTGTCGCTTCTATGCATTATATTATTCTACTGATGGATTTCTTGTTTGCCATTCTAATGCAAAAAAAGAATTGACGAAAAATTTAGAGCATGATGAAAAAAATGACGGCAATAATGATGATAGCTATCTAGCTAAATTGATTCACTTCTCTGGATAGCATTTAGACATTGCCCATTGAAAAAGAGAATATATTTTCGCTCAAACCAAATACAAAATCGCATATACTAGCCAGCTTCATCCAATATCTTATGGAAAATGCAAAGCCCTACCAATACGCGCTGTCTGACTCGCTTGAGGTTTCCTTTTTGGCAATGGCGGCGGCTGCTGAAGAGACATATTCTTCGACCCCACTCAATCCCTTAAATACTCCTTCAGGGGCAAAAATAGAAGGCGCCTTTGTTGTCGGCAAGTCGCCGCAGCAACTCTCTGCGAAGTTTCTGATGTTGTATTCGACAAATTCTATGTTCATTATCCTCAAAATCTCTATGGCCTTCAGCGAAGCTGGACTGTCATCAATAATAAGTACAGGC
>JALZFN010000096.1 GCA_030861545.1 Thermoproteota archaeon
CAGCGTCCCGTCTATTGCTTCATAGTAGTTAACGGAAAAATATATGGTCATTCCTGCAATAGTCAACATTCACTTTGATGATTAGGACAAACATCAAGACGATATAGTAGGAAGGATGAAAAGCCGACATGCATTCCAAAGTATCTGAAGCACATAAAAACCAGCACGAAAAGGGAGCCGTCCTCAGGTGTTCGAGCTCTCGCTAATTACCATAAATTGAGACCATCAATAATAAATGTAATAGCTACTGCGACAAGCATAAGCCCTAATAGCCGCTGGAGCAACATTTCTTCTGCCATTCCGGAGATCCTTGCCCCTATCTGTGCGCCAGCAAATGCACCGGTTGACAATACAACTGCTTGAAGATAGTCAGGGTGTCCTAAAAATGAGTGGGTAAAGACGCCAGAAAGAGAGGTCATCAGCAAAGTCAGCTGCGATGTCGCAGCGGCTTTGTGCATATTCAATCCAAGCACAAGCACCATCGCCGGCACAAAGATAATTCCACCGCCGACTCCAAACAGGCTTGATATGATGCCGGAGCAAAAAGCAGCCACAAACACTAACACTCGTAGCATAACCGAAGGCTTTTTGACAACCCCCTGCCGCAGGATCAAATTTTTATATAAGATGTAAACGCCTGTCAGTATCAATAACGTTCCGAAGTACATTTTGAATGAATCTTTTGGTAGATAGTCAGACAAAAAAGCCCCAAGCACGCCACCGGGTATAGCACAAGCAGCCATCTCCAAGCTTAGCCTGTAGTCGATCTTCTTTTGGCGGGAGTATTCTATGGTTGATGATACGCTGGTCGAGGTTACTGCAATAAGGCTAGTACTTGCTGCCTGCGTCGGCGGCACATTCAAAAACGTGAGAGCAGGTACCATTATTATACCACCTCCTACGCCAAGCATGGAACCCAACGTTCCAGCGGCAAGCCCTACAGCTATTAGAATTAGCACGCCTATGACAGGTTCCAGCAATGATGTTGTATTACTTTATAGGTTCATTATATAATTAGAGGATAAAAATCATCCGTAATAGGTGTTGCATTTTTTCTAGAGATTCCTCTAATATTGCTTTGCTGACCGGTATGTGATATCTACACTAGGATGGAGACTACATCTTGCATCGTAAAATTACATTAAGCCGTCGGCGAGAAATTGTGCGCATACATGCATTTACGTGTTTCTTTGGCCGCTTCTGGTCTTAGGTTTCTTTAGGGTTTCTTGACGCCGGGCTCCTATCCTATAAAATATAAAAGCGGTAACTGGTAACTGCTTCAACACAGGACTTAAAGAATGAAGCGCTTTTGTCAAATTGGATCAAGTATTTTAGAGTCTTAAGAGATCTGTCACGATTAAGAGATCGAGCGCCCTAACACAAACGGCTTTTTCTTTTAGCCTCAATGTGCATAGAACCAGAAATTGGCAGAAGACGTTAAAACGTCCATGCGCTGATGAAAACAGGTAGGCCACTTATTCGCTCAGACACTCGAAATTTGCTCGGGTTAAAAGAGTCGATTGTCAGTGTGAAATAAGACGACTAGTTAGACTTGAAAACGAGAAATAGCCGACGTGTCATCTATGACAGCCGCTCAACAGGTTGGCTGTGAATGCTCTTATGTTATAACCTATGGCGATCGACTCTATGATTTCGCAAAATTTACCTATGCAAAACAAAGTGAAACTCTTCATGCAATACTATTTCCCGAAAATCTAAGTCTTGAAGTTCAAAAAATTCATAGTTTTATTAATCCCTAACTATCTTAAGCAGAGTATCTAGATTGCGCCTAGTCATATTGGGATTCGGAGCGGTCGGGCAAAGTTTTGTCAAACTGCTGTTGTCTCGATCAGCAGATCTGTACAGTCAGTATGGAATCAAGCCACGCGTGGTAGCGTGCATCGATAACAAGGGCTCGGCGATTGCGCCAGGCGGTCTTAATCTTCAGCGGCTTCTTGAGGCAAAGAAGAACAAAGGAAGTGTAGGCGGCTATGAGATAGGTAACATCACCTTTGACCCAGTCGAGATCATCGAGAAGCTCGACGCAGAGGTGATTCTTGAGTGCACTCCAACAAATCTCAACCATGCCGAGCCAGCGACCTCTCATATCACAGCTGCAATGAGAAGTCATAAGCACGTCATTAGTGTTAACAAGGGGCCGCTTGCCCTTGCATTCCCCTCGCTCATAGAGCTTGCCAACTACAATGGCGTAATGTTCAGGTTTAGCGGAACCGTAGGCGGCGGAACGCCCATCCTTGAGTTTGCCAAGCGCTGCCTAAAAGGAGACAGGATAATTTCATTCAAGGGGATACTAAACGGCACAACAAATTACATCCTGAGCAAGATGGAGGTAGGCCTTACATATGAAACCGCAATGAAGGACGCCAAGGAAAAAGGGTATGCCGAGGCGAACCCTTCCCTCGATGTGAATGGCTTTGATGCGGCTGCAAAACTAGTTATCATGGCAAACTGGATTATGGGAATGAAGGTCACTATGAAGGATATCAACCGTACCGGTATAATCAATGTCAACTTGTTCGATGTTAAGAATGCATCTACAAAGGGTAATGCAATAAAGTTGCTAGCGGTATGCGATGGCAGGCGGCTTCAGGTAGCGCCTACAGAAGTCGCCAAGACAGATCCGATATGTGTCAATGGTACTTTGAACGCTGTTACGTTTTCCTCAGAACATTCCGGACATCAGACTATAATCGGGAAAGGAGCTGGTGGGATGGAGACTGCAAGTGCTATGTTGCGGGACCTGATTGAGATACGAGAAGCGATATTTAGCTAAAATCTAAGAATATTTTGTTCTTGTTCTTACGACAGCGCTTCGTGAAAGGACAAGTCATTTATTCTTGTATTTGGAACAACAGGGCCAGGTCAGGCGAGATACACTGGTGAGCAGGAAGTAAGAAGCCTTGCACAATAACGTTCTAAGAAAGTTGCATTGGAGCTATGAAAATTTTTCCTATGCAATAGGGAGCCACTAAAAGAATCGTCGAGCGGGTAGAAGATTTTTCTCCAGGAGTGACCCTGAATATTCTGTTAGTGTAGCTTGTATCGTTTATCTCGCAGAACGATAAGTAGGTATAAATATTGCAAGGCGCGATGTAATTTCTATAAGATCTGTATGCAGATTTTAAGTAATACGACGACAAAAAAAGAAGGAATTGCAAATGTCGATACATTCGTATGCGACCACTGTGAAGTCAAGGCCGCAGAGATTTTCCAAATCAATGGAGAATACTGCCTAGATTGCTGGCAAGCCATAACTCATACCAATTCTTGACCAACCTAATGACCAAGGAATCGCCTAGAAACAGATTTGTTTATCCTCTCGCCAACCACAACAGAGTCCAATCCGTCTTACGCGTCTATTGGCCAGATATAGAACTAAGGGATACGCATTTCCTGCGAGCTCTGGACTCATCAGTGATTGCTCTCGCCAACCTTGAGCAGCCTAGAATCAGACTTCACCAGAAAAAAGCTGATATGAAGAACATAAGAATATTTGTCTAGGCACTGAAATGACAGATTAATTATTATTTGTCCTCTTATATTCTAACTTTGTCCTGAAAAAATTCCTACTATCAAAGAGCGAAACAGCAGAGCTTTTACACGAACTAGCTTCTAGATGGCCGCAAGACATTCTTCCGAAGGTTAAAAGTATCAAGGTATATGAAATTGAGCGACACAGGCGCCTATTGATTGCGGATGATATGGTAGCAGTCCAGGTGCACGGGACGATAGTGCCCTTTCTTGGCAAGCCTCAACAGCTGCACCACTTTCCTTCAGTGACAGTCGACATGGGTGCAATAAAATTTGTATGCAATGGTGCCAAGGTAATGCGACCCGGCATCATAGATTTTGATTCTTTTAAAAATGGAGACATTGTGGTAGTGAAGGACCAGACACATGCAAAAGCGCTCGCCGTAGGACTGGCTCTGACAGACAGCGAAGAGGCCAGGGCAATGTCAAAAGGCTACATAATAGACAATGTTCATTACATTAGCGACAAAATGTGGCAAGCCTATAAGCATATCTAGGCATTACGCAGAGATATTGTTTCTTCTCTGTGGCCGCTCTTTGTTATATATAATATGTCAATTCCATCTCCACTTGCTGCATCACGCTGGATGGCAGACTTGATGGCCCGTGTAGCCAGTTCTCTGACTTTTTCTTCAGACATGTCAGGTTTAAACTCAGCGTCCATAATGCCAAGTGCCATTTCCGCGCCGGTACCGACAGCAGCGTAATCATCAGGCAGTACTGACCCAAGTGGATCCAATGTATAGATTTCGGGTTTTTGATTGATGCCGCCAACAATAACCTGCGTTAGTAGCGGGAAGTACCTTCGCTCAAACATTATAACAGACATTAACTTTGCGATTGAGTTCGGTGCGACCTCCCGCCTTGTCTCTAACTTACGGATCTTCGCAAGCGCTTCCACCTGCCTTACAAGTACCTGCATGTCTGCGACCATGCCCGCGCATGCAGCTCCTACGTGGTCGGTTACCGGAAATGTCTTTTTAATATTCTTGTTGACTACGAAGTTCCCAAACGAAACCCGCTTCTCTGCAGCCAATAGAACTCCTTCGTTATAGGATAAGCCCACTACTGTTGCGCCCGGCATGAATTCAAACGCCATATGCGATATACATCGAGATCCCAGTTAGATTTAGTCGTTTCTATTGCACAGGGAAAAATTGATACGATATTATACTTTGATCTGGCTAGCGCTTTGTTACGTTCGTGTCATGTATTCTAATTGCTTCGGATACAAGCCTGTTCTGGAGCTCAAGCGCCTCTTTGCCTTCAGGGTGTTTTTCTTGTGCAACTGCCTCAGCAACGATGCTTATGACGTGCCTCATAAGGAATTCGTCGCCCCTTGTGGCCTCTGCACGATAAGTCG
>JALZFN010000120.1 GCA_030861545.1 Thermoproteota archaeon
AAGATAAGACGTTGTTACAATGGTGACTTGGATAGTTGCGATAGCCTAGGTTCAGCTGAAAATGCAGAAATCTTCATTGCTTATCTGAGGCATGTGGCAGATATGAGCCAAAGCATCTTCAGTTCAATCGCTTCAGCAGCAAGGACCCTCCCCTGCTGACACCTGTCCTCGCAAAATCAATGCATTTTTCAGGCTTCATGGCTCTCAAATACATTCCCAAGGCAGCGCAAGATAAATTGAAAAGGGGAATGATGAAAAATATCTCGACAATAGTAAGGTTTGAGTAGAATGGTAAAAACGCAGATTTTGCGGTGCTCAGAAAATGAGGTTGCTCGGTGCGCCCTGCTCGTAAAGAGTGGGGGGGTAGTCGTCTTTCCAACCGACACGGTATATGGAATAGGTTGCGATCCGTACAACGATTCGGCAGTCAAGCGGATCTTTACGATAAAGGGGAGGGATGAAAAACAGCCATTGCCTGTTCTGACATATAGTGTGCAAGACGCGGAAAGGATAGCGTTGCTTGGCAGAAATGGTAGGAGGCTTGCAAATAGATATTGGCCCGGTGCGCTAACAATCGTGGCCCCTCTAATAGACCATACGTTATCGCCCAAGGTTGCGGCTGGAAATTCAAGCTTGGCAGTGCGTGTCCCATCAAATAAATGCATTTTGAAGCTTCTGAGCCATTGTAGGTATCTCGTAGGTACAAGTGCAAACCTCTCCGGACAGACGACTCTAAAAAGCACCCAAGAAGTGCTTGACTCTTGCCTTGAAGGCTATGATGCAATTTTAGATGGAGGAAGAGCCGGAAGGGGTATAGAATCCACCGTCGTGGACGTGAGCTTGCGCGGCAAGCCTAAAATATTGCGTGAGGGGGCCATAAAATCAAGCGAGGTATGGGAGCTACTTGGGCGATTTTAACCTTATAGTTTCTACTTATAGATTTAGGGAAAAAGACGCACAAGATGAAATTCTTGAGATCCTGGAAATATTTGGCGATCCTCAGCCACGGTCACAAGATATCGAGATAAAGGGGCTTTTAGTTGCACAGACCTCGCTTGATCCAATTGCTGTCATTGATAAGCTAAGAGAGCTTGTGGCCTTCGAATCTTGGAAGCTCCGTTACGTCCTGAGGGTATTGCCAGTGCAAGTTGTTATCCCTTCTGAGCTTGACAGCATCGCAAAGGCAACCAGGGATATCGCCCCAAGAATCGGAAACGAAACTTTCAGAGTCACAGTTGAAAAAAGGCATAGCTCACTTAGCTCTATGGAGATCGTAAAGGCGATAGCAAGCCAAGTCAGTAATAAGGTTGATCTAGAAAATCCTAGCTGGGTTATCATGGTACAGATACTAGGAAGGCTCACAGGGCTGTCCGTTCTCCGGCCCACTCAGATTTTCAGCTCTGTAGTTGAAAAGCGTAAGTGATGTTTTATTTTACTAGTATTGCCGCCTTTTCCAATAGGCATTGTAGAATTTCATTGTCATCCAACCTTGCGGGAAGACCGAACTTGCTCGCGAACTGATCTCTCTTCTCTTTAGTTGGCTTCAGCACGGAGTTATTCAACTGGAAATCATTCTTAATCTGGCTTTCAAATTGCCGTAATGATCCGCTATGTTGTGAAAAGGCAATAAAGCAGCCGGGGGCGTACCTTTGCAATCCAGTGCTTTTAATTGCTTCTGCAATCTGGTTGGTTCCTGTAAGGCGAATCAGTAGTTCCATTTCAGGCTTGTTTGCGAGCATGATTTTTCTTTTTTTTGCTTCAAGCACTATCTTCATTACTCCACGCACGTGCCCTTCTCCATAGACTGCGTTAGCATTCACCGCCTGTATCGATGCATTGTTATATTGTGCACGCAGTCCATCGACAAGTTTGCCAGGATCTTGCGTAATCGTTGAGACACCATTAATCGATAGGTAGTAGCTATCAATCACGCACTCAGTTCCACCATGAACCACTGTGACGATCGTAACTGTATCACCGCTTTTTGCGATCGTATCATGACCACGAAGTGAAGCGCAATCTACGCCATTTAGAGCTATTATCAAGTTACATGGTTGCAATAGTCCAGGCTGTGAGGAAATCGTTGTCAAAAACTTTAAAATTTCTGAAAGAGACGCACTGGGTTTGTCAAAGCTTACCGCAGTCTTGCCGACTGCCTTTTTCGCTCCGCCCAGCAATCTTATATTTATCACTCTTGTGCTTCATCCTCGTTATCTCCCAAATCAGCCGTCATTGAAACCTTTTCGCGAGCTGCCTGTTTGCGTAGATGCGCGGTGATATAACCAGCTACCTCATTTCTCAGCATCTTGGACCTGACGATTGCCAGTTCGTTGATGGCGTTCTTGTTAGCATCAAATTCAAGCCCAAATTTATCTGGATATTTCTGCATTAGTTCAGCAGATATGCGCTTTATTCTGTTCATGTAACAGGGAAAATAGCTGGAAGGGTATTTT
>JALZFN010000135.1 GCA_030861545.1 Thermoproteota archaeon
TATGAAAAGAACTGGTTGTCTATGTTCAAATCAGAATTTGACAAAATGCTCCTGGCGCGCCGGTTTATGGAGCGATTAGATAACAAGGCGATAGATGACTTAGTTGCAGCTATATCGCCGAAGACAGTCGAACAAGCGTCTGTCTATGGAGATTTTGACTTTCATACAAGCGCGCTCGCCAAGATGCTTGCTTCCAAAGCGGCTGCCAGGATGGCCAAGGCCTTGCTTAACAATGAGATGAGACGCTTTCTGGAAAGCAGCTAAGGAAGATATAAATTCGGTTGGTCGCAAAAAGGACCACGTATGTCCAAGCCATTGCAGTTGCCAGTTTGCACTTCATGCGGCAGGCCAATTATGCCTAATGACGAATGTGTCAAGTATTACTGCGCAAATTGTGGGTACGTTCTCATGTGGCGCTGCGAAAGCTGCCGTGAATTCGCAAGACCTTACAAGTGTGTTGGCTGCGGTTTTGAGGGTCCATAAGTATGGCGCGACTTGTAGCTAGGATAAGAATTCTGCCCGCGGATGCAGATTCCAATCTGGACAATGTTGTCGAATCTATAAAGAGTTCTATGCCACAGGGAATGGAGATCAAAGGCCACGCCCTGGAACCCATTGCCTTTGGGCTCAAAGCTATTATCGGCGACTTTTTGCTTGAGGATGCTGAGGGCCAAATGGATAAGCTTGAAGAATCTATCAAGCGTGTCGAAGGTGTTGGCGAGATAGAAGTAACAAATATCAGTAGGCAGTCTGTAAGAATGAAGTAAGAGTAACAATAGCGGAGGCTACGTAGAATTGAAAAAGATGCGCGCTGGAACGGACGAATCATCTCCGATCCAGCTTAGAGTAGCCGAGGCCAAACACCGCGATGTGGGCAAGCGGCGGGCCAGACTAGATCCACGTCATATGGAGCAGCTTGATATTCAGGCTGGTGAAGTGATCGAGATAGCTGGTAGGCGCAGCACAGCAGTGACCGCATGGCCTGCCGATGAGGAGGAAAAGGAAACAGATATCATTAGAATTGATGGACAAACTAGGAAAAATGCTGGTGTGGGCGTCAATGACCTTTTAAATGTTAGGAAAATTGATTGTAGGCAGGCTAAAAGTGTCACACTGATGCCGCTTGGCAATAGCAATATCACAGTTGACAAGGAGTTTTGTGATTTTGTAAAACACAGGCTCAAGGGCTATCCCCTTAACGAAGGTGATGAAATTTCGGTAGTCATTTTGGGAAACCAGATGGACTTTACTGTCGAAAGAGTGACACCAAAGACCATCTCAAGAATAGAGCAGTCAACAAGGCTCACTATAATGGCCGAGATTTCTAATGATAGAAAGCCACGTGTCACATATGAGGAGATTGGTGGCATGAAGGAGCAAATAAGGCGCCTGCGCGAGATAGTAGAGCTTCCAATGCGCCATCCTGAAGTCTTTGCAAGGCTTGGCATAGAGCCTCACAGCGGCATCCTTATGTATGGTTCGCCGGGTTGCGGCAAGACTCTTATCGCAAAGGCATTGGCATCTGAGTCGGAGGCAAACTTTTTCATAATAAATGGACCTGAGATAATGAACAAGTACTATGGCGAAACCGAGGCAAGATTGCGCGATATTTTCAAGGAGGCCCGTGAGTCAGCTCCTAGCATAATTTTCATCGACGAAATTGACGCTATTGCTCCAAAAAGGGAAGAGGCATTCGGAGATGTTGAGAAACGGGTCGTCGCGCAGCTGCTGGCATTAATGGACGGCATGTCTGACCGAGGCCAGGTAATTGTACTTGGAGCCACCAATAGGTCTGAAAGCCTTGACCCAGCGCTCAGGAGGCCCGGGAGGTTTGATAGAGAAATCGAGATAGGCGTACCAAACGGCGAGGGCCGCCTTGAGATACTGCAGATTCACACTCGTGGCATGCCACTATCTGAAGATATTCAGTTGCAAGAACTCGCGGGAAGACTGCACGGGTACACGGGTGCTGACATTAAGGCTCTGTGCAGAGAAGCCGCCATGAAAGCCCTCAGGCGTTACCTTCCTGAAATTGATCTAGAGGGTGACAAGATCTCACCAGAAATATTGGAAAGCATGGTGATCACCGATCGCGACTTTAGGGAGGCTATGAAAGAGATCGTCCCGACTGCAATGAGAGAATTTTATGTAGAGGTCGCAGGCGTGAGGTGGGATGACGTAGGCGGCCTACACGAGGCAAAGCGTACTCTACATGACAATCTCATAACTGCAATTAGGGAACCAGACAAGTTCGCCAAAATAGGCATCAAGCCTTCGAGAGGAGCATTGCTCTATGGCCCACCAGGCACAGGCAAGACGCTCCTTGCTAAGGCTCTGGCCACGGAAAGCAATGCCAACATTATCATTGTCAGAGGCCCAGAAGTGCTGAGCAAATGGGTAGGCGAATCTGAGAAGGCCATACGAGAGATTTTCAGAAAAGCCAAGGCATCATCGCCCTGCATAGTTGTATTTGACGAGCTCGACTCGCTAGCGAGGCCACGGGCACATGATGACGAGATATCGGGCAACGAGCGGGTTCTCAGTCAGATACTCACAGAAATGGATGATGCAGGCAGCTCGGCTGTGGTCATTGTCGGAATAACTAATAGGCCTGATTTAATCGATACTTCATTGCTGCGGCCCGGGAGACTCGACTTAATCGTCTATGTCGGGCCACCGGATGAAAAGGCGCGGCTTGAGATACTCAGGGTAACCACACAGCCCATGCCCCTCGCACACGACGTAGATCTGGCAAGCATCGCCCAGTCCACAAAGAACTTTAGCGGTGCGGACTTGATTGCTCTTTGTAGACAAGCTGGCGTCATAGCGCTGCACACTAATTCCGATGCCATCTCAAACTCCAGCTTTGCCAATGCCATAAGACTTGTACGTCCTTCCATAACGAACGATGTCGAGGAATGGTATGAATCAATAAAGAAAAACATTACATACGCCATGCCAAAACCAATAGACAAGACATTTTATGGCTAATCATAAACCAAAGCCAGCTCTGGTGTGTACAGAATCCACACAATAAGCCCTTCATTCCTCAAGTTAACAAATCAAAGAGTAGTAAGCCGTCCAAGGTAGGTTAATAAGTCTTCTCTTAACGTAAGTCCACTCTAATGATATATTTTTAAGAACTGCCTCCGCTATCAAGATATCCCATGCGCTTGTTTTGAGCCTCTTGCGAATGCTCGCACTTCAGCTTGTTAACCGACAATCAAGATAGCTTGCATAGTTACCACTTGCTAATTCAAAGATATTACCTCCCGATATATATTGGGAGAAAGATAGACTAGGTCAATGATCTCAATGAAATATCCTCTTCGAAACCTCATGTATGAAAAGATAATGCAGGCAGGCACTACGACTGATAGTGACCTGATAAATGCTCTAGCTAAAGAAGGGATCACACTTGCAGAATCTGACTTTAATAAGACTCTGATGGACCTTGAAATATACGGCCTTGTAAGGGTTTCATGGGTCACAAAAGAAAAGCG
>JALZFN010000137.1 GCA_030861545.1 Thermoproteota archaeon
CTTGCTTGCAAACAATCCTGTATTGCAAGAGGGCTTGAAGAGATCGTTGAATCAACGGACTTCTGCAGCAATAAAAGGTCCTCTCTCAGAATAGCATTTCGCTGCTATAAGAGAATGACAATGTGTATGACGAACACAGTACAAACAGATTCAATCGATAATGAGCGTCAAACATTTGACCACGTCATTCCTCTCGCCAATTATATATCTAAGATTTCAAACAAGGCCAAGATCGACTGGCGAATACAAAAACTAGCATTAGAAATTGCCCGTCAGACCGAGGATAATATACTGCTATCTGGTAAGGACCCCATTGGAATTGCATCTGCGTATCTCTACATTTCTGCATCTTTATGTGGCTATCAGATATATCTCACAGATATTGCCAATTTTTCACAAGTGACAGAGATCACAATAAGGACTAGGTGCAAAGAAATCCTATCAAGCTTCAATCTTGAGGTAAGACTAAGATCATCGGCTGGCTGTAATACAGTTGCCTGCTGAGTGAAGAATTTTAAATTTATTCACGCATTTTCATTTTCTATGAAACTTACAATCTTTTAACAATAATTGAGGTGGAACCCCCGAAAGAGGAAGAAATGTAAAATCCCATCACCGCAATTCAGAATGACTCATTTTTAGTTCAAATGTAACCAATTTTGTTGCGTCGAAACAAGCGCAGCATCTAAGAAAGCAGAAGCGCTACTGGATACCTCGTGTAACTTAGCAAAACAGGCGACTGAAAGACGAACATGAATATCGCTATCGCAATCGAAGAGGATTTGGCAAATTCTTGAACATATTTCTTTAACTCACTGTAGCGGTTTCTGATAGTTACCTCGGTGACGCCAGCGGCCGTTGAAAGTTCCTTTTGCGTTTTGATCTCACCTGCTTGGATGCAAGCGATGTATAGTACAGTAGCTGCTATTCCCATCGGTCCTTTTCCTGCTGATACTTGCATGGCAATAACCTGCCGCATAATTTTAACTGCCATTCTTTTTGTCTTTTCGCTTAAGCCCACCTTATTTGAGATACGTGTTATGCACCTTATATGGTCTATCGCAGGAATCTTGGGATCGAAGGTCTGCAGAAGGAGCCTGTAGTCGCGTGATATTTTCTTTTTTGGGACATTGCTTGCAGATGACACCTCATTGAGCGTCCTCGGTGTCTCTAATTCTCTACAGGCGAGATATACCGACGCAGAAAGAATCGACGATACCGTCCTGCCTTTTATCAAATTGAGCCTGGCTGCTTTTCTGTAAAAATAGGCTGATTTTTCTATTATAGTGTCAGGCAAAGCTAAGCTATCTCTAAGGTGATCAAGGATGGGTAGTGCCTGCTTCAGGCTCCTGTCATTTGCTGCTTGTATTCTAAAATCCCAGGCTCTTATTCTATCAAAGTTTAGACCTCTCTCCTTTGTATCTCTATTACTTCCTATTGTAGTGAGTAATCCCTTATTGAACCGTGCAAGCGAAGTGGCACTCCCCGTGCGGGATTTTCGATAAAAGTCTTCCATGCTAAATGCTCTCCATTCTTGCATAGCAGGACTTTCCACTATATCGACTACTACGCCACAACGAGTGCAAATAACTTCGCCACATTCATGATCCGTTACCACGACCTCGCTCCTACATGCGGAGCACATAAGTTGTCCTGGCATTAAGATAATTTGATATAGAAAGCCAGACACCTATAAACCCTTAACTCAATGCTGAAATGATGCTCTCATCCATACGATTCTAAAGCCTTTTTATTACATTGCGTTGAATGTGCCTTTTTCATTTATAGGAAGGTTTTACGCGTTAGCTAGCTTGCCGTTTGAGTCACCATTCAGTTTAATATTTATCAATGTAGGTATTTCAGCACGCGGGTATATAGAATAGATAAAAGACGAAATATTGGTCAAATTTTACTCTTGCTTGTTGCTTGCTTTACTAGTCAGTTGTGCCCTTATGGCTAAGCGTAGGATGAGCCCTACTGTTTGAAAATTGTCTATCCTCATGCATGCCAGCCCATGTGGCTTTATTGCCTGGAGCATACC
>JALZFN010000144.1 GCA_030861545.1 Thermoproteota archaeon
ATAGCATCTACAGAAGCACGAAGCCTATGAACTCGCACAAGATCCTCTTTTGAAGAGATTTTCGAATCGCCATTTGATGTAGCAATTTTGCCGTCCACTGTCATTGCGCCGTTGATTATTACCTTCAATCTACACAAACCGTCCGTCGATCATGACTGCGCTAATGGAGCTTTGACTCAGCCTGTGAACTATCGCTGCATATGGGTCATGCATTGGATAAAGGTCGGTATGCATTTTGTCAATAAACACTAGGTCCGCAGCACGGCCAGCTTCTATGCAGCCGGTATTGAGTCTTAAAATTTGTGCTGCGTTTACAGTTGCCATCTTCAAGACTTCATGTGCTTTTATCATATCCCCTTCAGTTGCCCTCGATGCCTTCCAGGTGTAGTCCATCTCTCTTAGTATGTCTGGCGAATTTAGCATAACATTGTCTGTTCCCATGGCTACAAGGCAGTTTTGCCTGAGCATTTGGCCAACCTTCGGCATTCCTGTGCCTAGAATGCCATTTGCCCTAGGACAGATCACTATACCTGTCCCGCTTTTTGCAACAAGCGACATTTCATTTTCTGTTGCATATGTCATATGTACAATAAAGTCCGGCTTGAGATGTTCCATTATCCTATATACTTCACTGTTGCCGGTGTGCATTTTTGAAAATTTCACTGTCTCTTTTGACTCAGCAGCGTGTATTGCGATTAATTTTTTTCCTGCAAGCTGACTGTACTGTGCAAGAGCAGTATCTGTATTTTCATTTGCACCGCTTATTCCGAGTCCATCTGACTGTTTGAGCACCTGTTTAGCCTGTTCTACTGCTTCAGGCGGTAGGCCATGTTCATGTTTTGGACTGCTGCTATAATAATCCGCTCTTCCAAGCGTTACATATTTAATCGGCAAACTCTCCACTGCTTCTTTTAGGAGCTTTATCCCTCCTACCCCACCTTCGCGAAAGTCTGCAAATGCTACCACCCCCTTTTTCATCATTGAAAGTGCAGAATTTCTGATGAATGCCTTTACATGCTCTGGCAGGCTCTTTTGCAGAATCTTTTTCTTGGCGCCAAACACAGGATGCACTCGTGCATCAAGCCGCTGGCTCGCGCCGATATCTTTTCCTATTGAATCGGCAATATGCGTATGAGCATTGATTAGTCCTGGTATAACTAAAAATCCCTTTGCATCCAGCCTTTTATCAGAACCGCTATAATTGCCCGTAGCGGCGTTCATTATCCTGCCATTCTCAATTATAATATAGCCCTGCTCTACATAGTTGAGCTCTGTACCCAAAAGAAGGCTGGCATTAGTTATCGCTAGGGACATTGTATTTCGTAGATTGTTTGAATTTTTCCTTCCTTGCGTAGATCTCTGATTGTGTCAAGTGCCATTGTTGCGGCTTCTGCTGCTCTTCTGCCCGTCTTGCCAATCCCTATGCCGCAGTTGAGCTTCACGTCAATGCCCGCCGTCACATTCTTTATCACTTTATCTGCCTGTTCCTTTGCCATGCCATTAGAAATTACCATGACGTTGTCGCCGCCAAGAAAGAATGCAAGCGAATTGTACTTCAAAAACTCTTCTGCAAGCCTGCTATATACCTTCATGACGAGGGCTGTAACTTCAAAAGGCGATAGCCAATTGCCAACCTTTGCCGAGCTATCGATATCAATGTGCATTATCTGAGCTACGTCCGCCTGATCCCCTCTGCCAAATATTCTGGAGCCGCTGTCCGGTATTCTGCTAGTGTCTTTTCTCTCTCGGTAGGCATTCAGGTTTGCTTCAAATGCAGTCTTTCCCGTGCCAATTGCCATCGACATTGACATGTTGTCATATAGCCTTGTCAGCTCACGTTGTATTCCTCGATGATCATCAGCGCTAAGACCATTTGTTATTGCAAAATATTCATCAAACCTATTAAAGAAAACAATGCTATCTCTTTCTGAGAATAGCCTCTGGACGTCATGATAGATCCTTGCCTGCAGCATCTGAAGCTGTGCCTCCCTGTCACTTCCGAGGGTAACCGTCCATTGCCCATATCCTTCAATTCTAATTATTGTCAGCTGTATCATCTATTATCACAATCCCTGCTCCGACTGCCTTTTGTAGCTTTCTCAACCGCAAGACCATGTTTATGGCCGCGTTAACCGCTCTTACTGGCACAAGCTTTGCTCGGCCTCTTGCTTGCTCGATAGTCATCCCCGGCCCGGCTATGCCAAGCGTCACCGGCTTGCCATACTTAAGAGATAGATCAGCTATTAGACGGGCTGCGTTTTCAGCCACGATATCGTCATGTCGAGTATCGCCCTTTATCACCGCTCCAAGGGTGACTACTGCTTCTACATTTTTCTTTTTCAATAATTTCTCAACAGCAAG
>JALZFN010000166.1 GCA_030861545.1 Thermoproteota archaeon
CTTGCTGCAGATATATGCATCTGGTCATCCTGCTGGATCATGCGCATTACTGCAAGCGAGCCCATCTGGCTTAGTATATTTGCATCAATTCCTCGAGGGCGCTGCGATACTATTACGAGCCCAAGCCCAAATTTCCGGCCTTCACGAGCAACTTTCGAAGCGAAATATTTAGTATCTGTGTCCTCGTCCTTTGGTATGAATACATGCGCTTCCTCTATTGCCACAAGCACTGGAGCAGGAAAACGCGGTTGGAGCTTGGCGGGATCTTTCTTTTGCCGCGTTGCTTTTTTCCTATCATCTAGCATTTCTTCGAGGTAGAATGACACAGCAATGTTAGCCTGTCGCTCAGTCAATTCCACCAGGTTAACAACATTTACCTTGCCATTCTTGAGAAGTGCCAGTGGATCCGCCATACCCGGATCTAAAATATTGTGAAACTTGCGCCTCGCATCATCTATCTTATCAACAACCTTGGCTGCGACCTCGCGATATGACTTGTCTGAACCAACTTCAGATACAGCATTCATGAGCACATCCCAAAAGTCGTCTCCTTTGTGCTGCTTGACCTCTGGGGTGAATGCCATCCTAAGCACGTGCATCTGGTTTGATGCATTCTCTTGAATCTCAACTACCTCCGCAAGCTTGTCTGCTGACAAAAGCCGAGGGTTTATCCTTGCGTCCAGCAGGTTGATATTGCTAGATCCCGTGTCAAGCGTAGAATAGTCATCATGATAGTCAAAAATCACCATTGTGCCGTTTATTTTGGCAATTTCTTTCGATAGAAGCGACACTAAGTTGCTCTTGCCCATGCCGGTCATGGCAAGCACTGCAAGGTGACGGGAAACGATTTTGTCAATGTTTATTCGAGCACCAACTGCAATATTGCGGAGAAGGGTTCCTATCATTACCCACTGCTGCCCAGAGGGAGCAAAAATTGCAGTAAGGTCTTGAACTGATGCTTCATATACTTCAGTTCCAGGCTCTGGTGGCAGCGCGGGGAGTATCGCCTTGCACTTTTTCAATTCACTTACATACCCAAGAATGCGCACGTGCCCCTTGTAGCTTTTATCTCGTCGGTTCTCAATTGCAACCTGTTTGCTCTCAAATGCTTCTTCGTAATTGCGGATGCTACTGCCTAGTGCATCGCTGCCAATAGAGGACCTCTCGATAAGTCCAAGGACCTTATCGCCGCCGTAGTTGAGAATAACATATTCTCCTATGCTAACAGGCCTTTTTGATTCAAACGTCACCTGGTCCGGTTTTGTGATCCCGATTAGGATGCCTAGCTCTTCACCCATTTAGAGCATCCCTTGCGCCTTGCTCATTTTGCAGACCAAATATGCTTACAAGCCTGTCTACATCTTCATTGCTTATTTTGCAGGTGTTATGTGCCAGCTTTAGGCAATAAGGGTAGCCGGCTACACTATGGTACCGCAGCTTGTTTAATATGGATTTTATTTCCTGCTCGCTTCTTGTGCCCAGGATTTCAATCCGGATAACTGCAGTATGATCGCGTAGTCTTGCATATATTTCAAATAACGGTGCATAGGAGAACTGCGTTTTTAGAGGAACGCTAAAACCTGCCTCCTTGCCGGCGTGGCCATAATAGTAAATGTCACCTGCCTTTGAGCCCATCTGATTGAACTGCAGTCTGCTCTCAGAGGTCTTTGAGATAAAGATGCAGCCGTTACACTTCTTCACTATTTCTAATGCTTCTTCAGGTGTACTTTTCGTCAAACGTGAAATCAGTGAGCCGTCAACACAGATAATGTCACCTTTACAGGCCACCTTCTGGGCAACTGATGCCTCCATTACCATCGCCCTTGATTCCAGCAGCTCCGCTCTTGCAGAGCCAGCGATGTCCTGCTCCCACTCTGAAGCCAGGATCCTGTTGGTGCTGGTGATTGCCACTGAGTCTATGACATAAAGTTGAAGACCTTGAAACGCGCGCTTGTTCCAGCTGCTGTCAATTCCTACAGATTCGCATATTTCTGGCACAAATTCGTATCGAACCCAGCGCGATGACGCTTCTGCTAAAATTTTGTGAAAATTTGAATCTTTTACCTTGGATATCTTGACATCTTTGTCTCTTAGAGCATCAAGAAACACTTCCTTGAGCAAGTTACCTTATATCCTGACTACCAGTAACTTAAAAAATTGATCATGCTTTCATCGTCATCATGTCAGCAATTGTAGTGGCATCCCACAGGGAGCTTGGCTTGTCATTCATTTGCAGTACTCCCGCGTTTATTATCTTAGTTGCGATGTTGGCCGCCATGGGCAGTGCACCTGTGGCTCCAGGCGAATTGTAATTAAGCACATGAAGTGAAGAGTCACGCTCGAGTACGAGCGTATCTGGTATGAACCTGCCCATCTTGTCAATAACTGATGATCTTATGCCAGCTGTCCCGCGCTGGGTAAAAGCAGAAGGCCTGAGCTGGGGCAAAAATTCACGCACTCTGTTTATCATCGCTGTCTTGAATAAAGAGCTTCTCAGCTCAGTGCTTGCAAGCGACAGAAACTGCCTGTCAAAGAATATCCTCCGCGCGCCTGTATGCGATGACTCCATTATTTTTGGTAGCATATCGGCCAAGTTCCTACGCCAGCCGTATGCATACGGCCCAAAGACAGGTACTGCGTTTGGTCCGACCTCACGTCTGTCGTCCGCTCGAACGATCCAATGTGGATCAAGAAAGGGATATTCTGGGTGCTTTGGAACCGAATAGATCGACAGCTTTGTCAGATCGTGGTATCGTGGGGGCGCTTGCCAGTATTCTCCCCTGAAATGCAAGTCCGTGTAACTATTAGCTACACCCATCATCTGGGCAACATCCATCGAGTTGCCACCTGCCACATTGACAAGATACTGTGCTCGGATCTCCTTGCCTTGGTTTGTAGTTATCGAGTATACCCCTTGAGTGTATGAGGATATCCGCTCAACTTTGTGTCCCAAGAGCAGCTTGCCGCCAAACCATTGAATATCTTCTAAAAGCGCTAGTGAAAATGCGGTATAGTTGACTGATGCATCTTTGGAGCAATAAATTGCGGAGGCACATCGCACGTTTGGCTCCATTGTTGCCACTTCGTTTTTATCAAGAAACTGCAGTTCATTTTTTGTAAGGCCGTTAGCTTCCCCCCACTCCATGTACTTGTAGAGATGGTCAATTCCCTTTTCATCAAGTGCAACCTCAAGCACTCCATCATGCTTAAACGGTATTCTTTTATGACTAGAATACTTTTGCCACATCTCGTAGCCGAGAGCCGCTGCCTTGGCAAACATCTTCTTTTTTATAGGATCGTAGAGGAATGGCGCGTGCACCTTGCCAGTATTCCTACTGCTGGTATGCAGTGCAATGTTATTTTCCTGCTCTAGCAGCACCACTGACTCAGATCTCTTGGCATGCGCTGACAGGAAATATGCAATTGACATTCCAAGCACTCCACCACCAATTATTGCAACTTTGCAGTCCACATGCATCATCAACCCGGCGTTAGATAAAACGTTTAATATCGATCCAAGGACAGACAGTGTGTACCTTGGCTCAGCAGCAGGAATTTGTATCAGATCGAAGAAAGAGGCTTGATGACTTGCCAGAGTTGCCCAACGAGGGCCGGCCTATGCTGTTGCTATCCGCCGTGTACTCTGGAGAAGAGAAGAAAGTCTATCTAAAGTTTTACGACCCGGTGGACAAGATGATTTACTACTGGCGCGACAGGACTGGCCACAAACCCTACTGTTATACCAAGGCGGACTTTGCTAAGCAGGCCGAAGAGGTTGCTCAAAGAGAGTCCAAATTTACACTCGAGCGAACCAAAAAACGAGACATCATTTTAGACAAGGAAATTGAAGCCCTTAAAGTGATTGCACCTGATCCACTCTCAATTGGAGGCACCGACTATAGCTTTCGAGAAAAAGTGACGTCGTGGGAGGCAGATATCAAATACCATGAGAACTACCTATACGATCGCGCGCTAATACCAGGTACATATTACGTTAGAAAGGGAGAGCAGATAACACCTTTTGAGTATCCCATTTCTGAGAAAGTGCATTTTGCACTCAAGAGTCTATTGTGGGACAAGATAAAGGAAGCAGGCGAGGCAGGCAAGGAATATAGGCAGTACATCACAAACTGGGCCAAACTACTTAATCAGCCAATACCGGAGATGAAGCGTGTAGCGATCGACATCGAGGTTGAGAGTGAAGAGGGAAGGATGCCAAACCCCCGCGACCATGACAGGCGCGTGACAGCTGTAGGATTTGTTGGAAGTGATGGTTTCAAGAAAGTGCTTGTGCTTGCGAACAATATACCAAGTAATGGCACGCCACTAATTTCTGAAGCAGAGCCGTGTGCAACTGAAAAAGAGTTGCTAGAAAAGGCATTTCGGATAATCAATGAATATCCAATCATAATTACATTCAATGGTGACGATTTTGACTTGCCTTATCTTTATGCTCGCTCACATGATTCGCGCATTGATCCTAATGGCATTGCTATCCCAAAGGACAAGGTGCCCATAATAGTCAAAAAAGAGTCATTTATCAAACATGGGATGCAGGCCGAACCTGTCGGTATCCGGCATGGGATCCACATCGATCTCTACAGGACATTTGATAACAGGTCGATCCAGATCTATGCTTTCAGCCGTGCGTACACCGATCATACACTGAATGCGATCTGTGAAGCGCTGTTGGGCGACACAAAGATAGAGTTTGAAGGGGACATAAGTGATTTGCCTATTCAGAGACTAGCAGAATACTGCCTAAAGGACGCCGACCTCACATACAGGCTGACGAGCTTTAATGACAACCTGCTCATGAAACTGCTGGTCGTCATTGCAAGAATTGGCCGACTGTCAGTAGATGATATCGCTCGCTTTGGCGTTAATCAGTGGATTAGAGGTATCTTGTACTATGAGCATCGCCAGCGAAATGAGCTGATACCCAGCAGGAGCGAGCTGGAAGCAAAGGGCACTGCATCGACTACAGCGGTCATAAAGGAAAAAAAATATCGAGGTGGAGAAGTTGTAGACCCTGTACCAGGCATACATTTTAACGTCATTGTCCTGGACTTTGCGAGCCTGTATCCCAGCATTATAAAAGTGCATAATTTATCATATGAGACCATTAATTGTCCACATAACGACTGCAAAGAAAACAAAGTGGAAGGGACAACCCACTGGGTCTGCAGGCACAGGAAAGGCCTGACTTCGTTCCTTATAGGATCGCTTCGTGACCTGAGGGTTAACTATTACAAACATCTGGCAAAGGACAAAACAATTCCTCCGCAGGAGCGCCAGTTATACAACGTTGTAAGCCAGGCCATAAAGGTCATTCTCAATGCCAGCTATGGCGTCATGGGTGCAGCGATATTCCCTTTATACTGCCTGCCAGTGGCAGATGCTATTGCTGCGCTTGGCAGGGCAACCATTAACAGAACCATTAACAAATGCAAAGAGATTGGGATTCAGGTTGTTTATGGGGATACTGACAGCATCTTCCTTAGTAATCCTGATCAAAAGCATGTAGAGCAACTGATACAGTGGGCGAGTGAGACATTGGGCGTCGACCTTGAGATAGACAAACAGTATCGGTATGTTGTATTCAGCGACCTCAAAAAGAACTATCTAGGAGTCCTCTCGGATGGAACTGTCGATGTAAAAGGGTTGACAGGTAAAAAGTCACACACTCCTCCATTTATCAGGAAGGCGTTCTATGACATCCTAGAGATACTTGGCAAGGTTAGCTCAGAGAAAGATTTTGAATCTGCTAAAGAAAAAATCAAAAACGTTATTCAAGAAAATGCCAAGAATTTAGAAGGACACAAGATTCCACTTGAAGACCTGAGCTTTAATGTCACCATCAATAAATCATTAAGTACATATGGTAAAAAGACTGGCTCAAAAACAGTAGATGGCAATAGTAGCGACACCTACAAAGGCTTGCCACAACACATCAAGGCGGCTAGGATGATTGTTGATGCAAATAAGCGCGAGATTCGAGCCGGTGACATCATTTCTTATGTGAAAATAAAGACAGGTGACGGTGTCAAGCCGGTTGAGCTCTCAAAGCCAGAAGAAATTGACACCGAAAAATATCTTGAAACAATGGAGTCGACATTTGAACAAGTATTGTCTGCCTTAAATTTTGACTTCAGATCAGTACTAGGCAAGCCGCGACAGCAGAGCCTAGACGAGCTATTTTGGAGTAGACCAGCATCATCATAATAATTTATTATCATCCTCTTTTGAAGATTTGTGATAATTGGACATACTTTCGCTCTTTATTGTGCCGGAAAGAACAACGGCAAGGTACAGCTTTGCAGATATGCCGGTCAAAATTTCATTCAAACAATCAAACCTAGTTATTTACGGAGTACCACTTGACATCACCACCAGCTTTGGCAAAGGGACATCCAGAGGTCCAGAGGCGATAAGGCGGGTTTCTGCTCGCCAGACCGAGACGTTCATGCTAGATGAAAAGGCAGATATTCATGAGTTTGTAGGGATATTTGACCTTGGCGACCTAAAGCTGCCCAAGACAAAGAGCATCAGTAAGATGCTTGACCGTCTTGATTCAACAATCCCAAAAGTAGTTGCTTCGCTTCGTAGCGACAACAAGATTCCGGTAATGCTGGGCGGCGAGCACACGTTATCATATTATCAATTGAAGTCGCTTGCGGAAGAAGAGCCAATAGTGATACATTTTGATGCTCACCGTGACATGAAGCCCAACTATGAAAGCTTAAAGATCTGTCATACTACCCTTTTCTATCATCTGCTGGAATATATCCCCGGGGAAAACATGATCCAGATAGGCATCCGGCAAACAGACAGAGAGGAGAACAAAATCGCTGACAAGAATGGTGTCACAACCTTTGACGCGTGGCAAGTGCACGATAGTATTGATAGTGTTGTTAGGCATTTACAAAGGATGACTGCAGGTAAAAAGATCTATATTTCATTTGACATTGACGCCTACGATCTATCCTACGTGCCTTGCACTGGCACGCCAGAACCGTTTGGCCTCAATCCATTTCAAGTATTGAAATTGGTCAAGGCAATAGACCCATCATCCTGCATGATTGGAATGGACATGGTTGAGGTTGCCTTAAAAAATGGCGACTATCGGGAAGGTGCACTGGCGACACAGACATTGTATAGGATCTTGTCACGAAAATACGCTAGACCATGATCTGAGGCCTAGCTGACAGATGAAGCGGAAGGTTTAGCTGAATGTAGGGCTTGTCCTTTGTTTGTGCCTTGATCTCATTTATCAGCTCTTGTAGAGTAACCTCACGCTGTTTGCCCTTATTCCTGTCGCGCACGACCAGCTTATTAGAGGTGATCTCTTTGTCACCGATGACTATAGTGTAAGACACCCATTCAGTCTCAGATTCGCGTATCTTTTTACCTACCGTCTCATCACGGTCATCGATGTCTGCCCTTATCTGGTTTGCAGTTAGCTCTGCCAGCACCTTTTCGCAGTATGCGACGTGCTCTTGGCTGACTGGCACTACACGAACCTGTGTATGCGACAGCCAAAGAGGCAGTGAAGGGATGCCACCTGCCTTGGATATGTTGGCTGACTTTTCTAATAGTGCATAGATTACGCGCTCGACTGCACCTGAAGGTGAATTATGCAGAATTATGGGGTTCTTTTTGGTTCCATCCTCTTCAACAAATTCCACGCCATAGCGCGCGCCGTTCTCAACATCTATCTGATCAGTTGAAAGAGCTGACGCCTTGCCAAGGCTGTCGATGTAATTAAATTCCCATTTGAGTGTGAAGTAAAAGAAGCGTTCCTTCCACATTTCCACTAGCACAGGCCTCCCAAACAAATTTACAAGCTCAGTGATGAAGTCTTTGTTCTGTTTGTAAAAGTCCTCAGTAAACCTTATGGCCATTTCTACGTCTTTAGTTATTATCCCAAAGCTGTTGAGCACACTTATCGATAGCTCAAAGCGCTTGCGAAACTCCTCCTTTGCCTGATCCAAGTCTCTGCAAAGTGCGTGACAGTCAGGCATGGTGAATGCTCGGAGCCGCCGCAAACCTACTAGCTCACCACTCTTTTCGCGCCTAAATGAGTATCTTGTCAATTCATATAATTTCAACGGCAGATGCTTGTACGATATATTGAAGTCTTTGGCCATAAGAAACTGGCCGAAGCATGCCGCAAAGCGTAAAAACAGCTGCTTGCTGTCAGAAGTGATGCTGTATTGCCTTGCAGGAAATCTGTTAAAGTAGCTCTCAAGTGAAGGGTGCTTGCTGTCATACATAATGGGTGTTTCGACCTCCATGCCGCCATATTCCATAACTCGTCTTGTGACATATTGCTCAATAAGCGACTTCATCAGTCTGCCTTTTGGATAGTAACGCATGTTCCCAGCGTCTGATGCAGACTCATAGTCTGCTATTGCCAATTTCTTCATCAGTCGGATGTGTGCAGGTTGCTCCTTGGCCATCCTGTTCTTAGTTATCTCATAGTTTGTCAAGATCTGCAGATTCTGATCCTGTTTTTTGAAGTTGTATTTGCTGACGGGTGTCATCTGTCCGTCCGGCTGCAAGATATACCAGAACGACTGCAGCTTTTCTTCAGCCGTGAGCGCAGATGATTCCTTTTCTCTTTGCGGTTGGCCAGTCTGTTCTTGTTCTGCCTGCTTTGTAATCTGCTTAGAGTTTTCGGCAAGCGGATGACCCTTTACTTTGATGTTAAAAGACTTTGTCCACCCAAAAGGTGCACGGTAGACTTGATTTATCGATTCCCTGGCGAAGCTTTCAACAGACTTTATGACATCTATTGCAACCGCTGGCGGTGCAAGGTCAGAGCTCAGATGAGCATAAGGGTAAACTAACAGACGACTGCTTTTGACCGTGTCAAGATATTTCTTTATCTCGTCGACTGCCATCCTAGCGACACTTTCGTCATCTCTATTCTCAACTGCAACAAAAGCTACTACTAGATCTTCGAGCCTGATTTTGGTGGTAATCACAACCTCTTCGGCGTCCCTGATCTCTTTTTCAATCGGCTCATATTCAATAAAATCTGAATGGAGCTGCAGCAGTCGCATATCCTAATCCTATCTGGATCATGTATTTAATTTAAGCCCACCTAGCCCTTTCGTTTTCTCGGTCTTCCTTGGTAAGCTTTTTCCACTCTTTGTAATGATCCCTGCAGAGGTAAACTCTCTTGCTGCCGCCCAATCCTAGACCGGGGCCCATAGTTGCCTTAGTTCCACTCATCGAGCGCTCAGCCTGGTTCCCGCAGCCAACGACACTACAGTCGATGCCCTTATCCACCCGACCCATATGATTGCATGAGATTATTTCTTAGCTATAAAAAGCTGACTGGGTTACCTTAATACTCTAGATAACTTCTAATTACGACAGTTGCCATACAGCGATCCTCTATGCACCAAGTGCCTCCACCCTTGGGAGCTTCACACTGAGATAGTAGCTAATCTGCCATCCGATGGAGGAGAGATAAAGCGCTGCACTGTCGCTACATGCCCTTGCATGTTGACCGTCAGGCAGAATGTGGGAAAGCAAGGAGACTCTGAGTCCACTAACGGGCAAAACTTATAACAAGCGTTCAGTCGATTACCTCAGAAGGGCATGTCTGAAGACGATAATAACACTGACGACAATCTTGATGAAGAGTTTGACGAAGAGGAAGAGGAAGACGAGTTTGGAAATGACGATGATGTTGACAAGTAGCGATATGGGGCCCAACGCTTGTCACAAGCTCTCGAGTACGGATTGAGCTTGGGAACTTGTTTTCAGGTACCTTGTATTTCATGAATCTCATACAGCAATTTGATCACATGAGAATCAAATTAGGAACTGAGCCTTTATGCAGGACGTTTACATTGATATACATGACATTATGCCATATCGCATGCCCGCAGCTGTACTGCTTTGCAATGGAAATGATGTCACTATATTGAGTGGATTTCATAGTCTGCTGGAAATTTGAATTTAAGTACATTTTGGGGGCCAGACTTTGAGAACAGGACAAAATGAGCCAAACCCACATTGGGAGCTATTGCAGCATTGTAATAAGAAACCTGCAGTAGATGAAGTTGTTTGATAACCTGAGTTTCAGATACAGCAGATAGCCTGAGGCTAACTTATTATCATAATGATGGTGGTTCTTCTGCACTCTATACATATAGAGTTGTTTCATTTGATGCATAAACTAATAGCATAAAGAAATTCATCCTTTGAGACATTCTATTGCGTAACGGCATAACAACTATGTAACAGATAGATGCATCAGAACAAAACCTGAAGAAGCAAAGCTCTTCAGGCGGGGGGATAAACTAAAAAATAGATAATGCCTGAGCCGTCAGCAACACTTGTGTCATCAGCTGCAAATAGTCCTTGATTTTAGATGAATCCAATAAGAAGCAGGGCAAAAACGTAGATATTGAGATGAGTGCAAAGGCAGGGTACAGCACTTTGGGGCCTGCAATTGCAGCGTAGCATTACCTGCTGACAAATGCCAGAGACCTCATTTCTAGCAAATTCATAAATAGATCGCTATAACTTCCGATCAGGGTCTTGCATGGAGTTTTGGATCTTTAGATCTATTTGTAGTCTGAAAGTATGTCGCGGTAGCGCGAGTCCTTGTATGCAATGTACTTAACGTATTCGCCATATGTCATATCAAAGGAACAGGTGGAGCATTTGACAAATGAAAAATCATCTGCCAGTTCTGCAGTACCCTTGCAGTCAGGACATCGGACCTTCACATGTCAATTTGAACGCAAAAAGTATAATAACGTTGTCAAAAAAATACTCGTTCGAATTTGATAGTGTTGCAAGATATTCGCAACCTTAACAACTTATAATATCGAGCGCACAACCAATTGCAAATGAGTAAGACCTGCTTGAAGTGTGGTAAGACTTTTGACGAGGTTATTGAGGACCCGGCGGCCGACAAGTACCCCTCATGTTCAGCATGCTGGAAGGAGTGGACCACCTATGCCGTCATAGTCATGAACGAGATGAGGCTTGATATGTCCCTGCCGGAACACAGAAAGGCACTCCGCAAATACGAGAGGGCGTTCTTTGGGCTTGAAAAGGGTGTTAGCGAGATAGAAAAAAAGCCGGACAACCCTGAGATGCATCAGGACCACCATCACTGATCATTTCAGTCCGAGAGCTTTTAGTGAGTAATCCGGAATCATATTTAGTATTTCGTCCCTGTTTGGCAGCCCGAGCAGCACCTCATGCAGTGAATCCGTTAAGAGTGCTTGCTGCCTTTGATCAAGCAACAGAAAAGCAGCAGTCAGCAACTTAAAATTAAGCTTTGCAATAGAGCATGGGTTTGCCAAGAGCTGTTTACAGTACATCTGAAACATCATGCTACGTTTTTCCGCGTCAAATTCTGATAGCACCCCAAGCCATGTGCTGAAAAGGACTGAGAATTTATGTGGATCTATGGCGGGCACTGCTGCTAAAGCCATGCCTATTGTTTCCTGCTTCTCCTCATCGTTCATTTCATAGAACTCCTTGAGCCGGTTTTGCAGCATAGGTTTTCGCAAAAAATCTGGTAGGTCTGCAAGTATCTGGATGATATTACCGGCTACTTTGCTCATGGATAAATTAGGCATTGAGGGTATTATTTAAGGATGAATTAAATAACTAAGCTTTGTGAATTAGGACCGTATGCCATGCCTTGTGACTGTCGGCGGATTCTATGGAGATGAAGGAAAGGGCAAGATTATAGCATACCTGGCAAAAAAGGATAACCCCATGATTGCAGTACGGGGCGGCGTTGGTCCAAATGCAGGTCACACTTTCACTTTCGAAGGCAAGCAATACAAGGTGCGCATGCTGCCAAGTGCTGCGCTCAATTCGACGACTAGACTTTTGATCGGCGCTGGCGTGCTCGTCGATTCGCAGGTTTTGCTAAATGAAATATCGAGGTTTCAGGCAGAGGATAGAACATTTGTGGACAGCCAATGTGGCATTATTGAGCAAATACACATAGACAGGGATATAGGCGAAGACTATCTTAAGAGCAAGGTGGGCACTACAGGCACAGGAACTGGCCCAGCCAATGCGGACAGAGCACTTCGAATGCTCAAGATTGCAAGGGACATTCCAGAATTGTCATTTTATATTGAAGAGGTTAGCGAATCGGTCAACTATGCTCTAGACAATAACGAGAGCGTGATCGTCGAAGGGACGCAGGGCACTTATTTGTCGCTGTTTCATGGTGGCTACCCATATGTTACATCAAAGGACGTGACCGCTTCTGGCATCTGCTCAGATATTGGCATTGGACCGAA
>JALZFN010000187.1 GCA_030861545.1 Thermoproteota archaeon
GGCTTTCTCAATGCCAGAAGCAGCTAACCCAACGATTGATGATACTGGCAGGAACTGTGCAAATAATCAAACTGGGCCAGTTTGGCTTTTGGCAGGTACAGGAGGAGGCGCTGTCAGTAGACAATGCACCATTCCCTCTGACAAAGCAATACTCATACCCATAATTAATGTAGAGTGCGATACTGCTACAGACCCAGCACTTCATACCGAAACAGAACTACGAGCATGTGCCAAGGCCGATCAGGACACCGTGATAGGTAAGGAAATTACTGTAGATGGAGTCAATATTGCTAATCTGGACAACTATCGATTTCAATCGCCGCTCTCTAATCTAACTTTTCCGCAGAACAACATAGCGGGAGTAGCACCTCAGACGGCTAAGGCGGTATCAGATGGTTTTTGGATTTTGCTAGAACCGCTTGCTCTAGGTACGCATGACATTCACTTTAAGGGTCTGTTAGGCGATCCTACAGCTACCGGCACTACAAATTTTGCACTTGATGTTAGATATCTAATAACAATAGTAGGAGCACAGATGGGAACTCCACCAACGGGGAATGTCAATAACCAATCGATTGCTTTACAAGGTTCAAGCACTGTGGAAAATTCAACATTGAAGTAAGTGTACTATAAATGAAGTAGGTAAGGAAAAATATTTACTATTAGGATTGCAGGGCCAATAGAAACCCGCCCAACGATCCAACATATCAACTAATACACTGTAATGGAGACAACCCCCTTAACGAGCTCGCAGAGCTGACCAAATAGAGGCATAATAAGCATAATGAAAGGCATACATCGCTCGTAACGCTCACGTCAAGGTGCTAAGTTTGTGTTGGAACACAGCCTTTCAGGAACCTGGCAGAAAGTAAGAAGTCGCGCAATTCGCAGCTGATTGGTTTGAAGGCTATTGCTTGACCACGGTCAGCAAGAATCTTTACAATAGATATGCTAAAATAACAAGAGCGAATTTTTGTTCTCTCTGCTGAGTATGGGTGCCTTTCAGATAAAGTTTAAGGATCGATTTGCGGCAGGAGAAATACTGTCCTCAGTGCTTGGCAGGTACAAAAATGACCGGGACGGCGTCACTGTAATAGCAATTGCAAGAGGAGGAGTCGTGGTGGCAGATCCTATAGCAGAAAAGCTAAACGTAGATTTTGATATTATCGTTCCAAGAAAGTTAAGATCTCCTCATAATTTGGAAAATGCTATCGGTGCAATAATGCATGACGCCTCGGTATATTTAGAAAGATCAACTTTGGAGATGCGGCAGCATGATATTTCTGATGAATACATAGACTCAGAGAAATCGGACCAGAAAAAAGAAATAGAACGTAGGTTGACCATGTATCGCCCCAATGCAAGAGAATACAGAATAAGGAACAGGAAAATAATTCTCGTGGATGATGGTATTGCAACAGGAGCGACCATGATCTCGGCTGTAAGGTGGATAAGAAAACATAATCCTAAACGACTGGCAGTAGCTGTCCCCGTCGCGCCCAGGCATATTGTTGACCGTTTGAAGCATGAGGCAGATCAAATTGAGATCATAAGGAATTCATCAGAATTTAAGGCGGTGGAGCAATTCTATCAACAATTTACCGCTGTATCGGATGATCAAATCATACAAATTGCAAAGAAACGATTTCTTAGTTTTTAATACTACCATCATATCCCATCCTAAAAATTAGATAAAAGAGCACTCGACTATGCTAATAAGATCGGCTAGATGGTAAGTTTTACCTGCACCATTATTGCACATTGTAGGCACAATCAGTTGTGACATTCTATAAGACAAAATCAGACCTGGTAGAGGACAATCGTGAAATGCGAACTTAAGATCGCCTTGTCTTTAGATACTCTAGCCATGGAACTCGATATAAGGAATCGTTGCGAGTAGCTATTGCAGGATATGTTTTTTCCTCGAGATAGAGGAGAATCCGTATCACGAGTGGATACAAAAGATGGCTGACAAGAGCAATAATAATCGGTTGCTGCGTATCTTCTCTGCTTCAAGATATGACAGCAGAAAAATTCCCGTCATAGTATTAGTTGTGATTTTTGCTTTAATGGTCGACATATGTGTAAGCAATGCCTCTACTATTATGGTAGACAAATTTGTTTCCATTAACGGAATTGCACTATTTGTCGCCATATCAGCGCTATGCACCATTGGTCAACAGCTTGTTCTAGGATATGTCAGGGCGAAAAGCAGAGACATTAGGATCAAGGCCCGAAATCTTAATGCACTTGATAAGCTGGTGACAATAACCCAGTACATCCTTGTAGCAATTCTTGTATTTGTGATTGTACAAATAATTGCAGCTTCATACTATTATACTGCGGCTTTAGTTGCAGCCACGACAATAAGCAATGCACTTGCCGGTATTCTATTGGCTGTACTTGCAGGTCAGTTCTTTCGGTCATACCTATCAAGCAAAAGGAGTATGGTGCTTCTGTTATATGGTCTATCGTCAGCAACACTAGCCTTCTCTTTGGTAGCCACTCTGATATTTTTTGACACGATGCTTCTGGCGGTGCCTGCAGCGATATCTGCAGCATCCGAAGTCACTTTTCCTTTTTTTGAACCAGGTACAGCGTTGGGGATTCTAAGGGATGTATACAGCTATTCCAGCATAGCTGCCTTCCTCTTGTTTGTGGGCAGTACGGCCCTGCTTTTACATCACTATTCCCAGAGAATAGGCAAAATCATCTATTGGATTATTGTTGCTATTCCCGTAGTATACTTTTTGAGTCAGATTCTCACGCTCTGGCCTATTTTGGCCCAGCCATCGCCAGATGTGTCTGAATCGTATACGCTGTATTTGCTTACCTTCTATACTCTTAGCCCTATGGCAGGAGGCATCTTGTTTGGTGTCGCCTTCTGGACTGCAGCCAGGAGTATACGCCACAATAGCATTGTCAAAGATTACATGAATATCTCGGGATATGGTATTGTTTTGCTTCTTGTCTCAAGTACAGCCAGTGTAGCAGGAGCCTCCTATCCACCATTTGGACTTGCCAGTCTTTCATTTGTAGGATTATCTTCATATCTGGTTCTTGTTGGCCTTTATTCTGCAGCAGTTTCCGTATCTCAGGACTCAAAACTGCGTAGATATATACGGAATTCGGTGGCGAAAGAATTGGATCTCATAGGTTCCATTGGTTCGACTCGTATGAAACAAGAAATAGAAAAAAAAGTCATCAATATAGCTAAAGACTATTCCGACAACATGGCTGATGAAAGTGGAATTCAATCGTCGTCCACAGAAGAAGACATTAAGCATTATTTAGAGCAGGTTCTAACGGAAGTAAAATACAAAAATATTGGCGGCCATACTTCAGATGACAGCGAAAAAAGAGGAAGGGAACAGGGGAGCAGCAATGTGGTATAATAGGCAATATAGACTTCCCAACTAACTGCGTTTTCAGAAAGTATTCAGTTTTTTATAAAAGGATAATACTAGGGAAAATTTTATACGAGATAGACCATAAAACTATCTAGAGGATCACTTAAATAATAATTTATTTGCGAGATAGCATTGAAAACTATTGGCGGGGGAAGGCTCGAGGTCATAGCGTTTATTATTCTTATTGTTGCATTCGCCTCCTATCATGGCATCCAGAATATAGAAGCAACAACGTCTTATAACAACACTAGCCCGAAAGAAGTAACTCCACTGTTAAGACCTCCGGGCGCTCCTGTAGTTTTGAATTATTCTGGACCCGCAAATTACATCAATGTTAGCATTGGCATTGAGAATTCGCACAATTCAAAGATAGCTCAATCGTTTTCAAATGTTTATGTCGTATGGGAAGGCGAAGGAGTCGGGAATGCCACAGATATATACGTAGCAGTAAGTCACGATAAGGGCTTTAGCTTCGGCAAACCCATTAACCTTAGCAATAGCACGGGCAACTCTAGCCATGCATCAGTTGGTGCATTTGATCAAAGCGTATATGTTGTATTCGAAGACGATGTCAATGGGCAGAGCGATGTTTTTATTAGTGGAAGCATGCAGGCAGGGCAGAATTTCAGGACATTTAATTTAAGCAACAGCACTGATGCAGATTCTATAGAGTCAGCGTTAAACGTAAACTATAACGATGTGATAGTCTCGTGGACGGAGTGCTCCCCAGGTAATGAACAATGCTCTTCGATACTTGCGTACAACCCTAGGTACTGGTAGCTTGAGCAACAATAGATAATTCCGAAAAGCAAAAGCAATAGAACATCTAGGTTTATAGTCTATTTGACATTGAAACTCATTTATTCTTAAATTACTATTTTTCAAAATAACACATGACAGAATTTTCAAAGGCAGTGGTCAGCTGCATTGTTGAATGGGGTAAGAGATCTGCAGCCTGCAATGGCAACACAGAGTGCTTGGAACTATCTTCAAGACAGCTTAGAGAGTGTCTTGATGCTGCCTTTCCAGATTCAAAAAGGGTTGAGCTTGAAAGCGACAAGGTAAACTACATGCTCTCATCAGTCTTCTTTCTTGCAAACAGGCTATCAAAGGCCACGCACGGGCTAGCTGAGTTTGATAGAGTAATGAGCAGTATGGAAAAGAGCGGCAAGGCAAGCCTTGAAGAAAAAGAGAACCAGGAACTGCATACCAGGTTCCAAAAAGAGCTAGACTATATATTGGCCAAATACTTTTAGCGCGAGAGCCCTTTTTCAAACTGTTCATACACCTGAGGATTTGCAAGTAGCCATCCATAATGATGCTCATCGTGGAGGTAGCGAACTTCACGCACATTTGGCACGACATTTCGTCTGCGCAATCCAAGAATAAACTCTCCTTGAAATGCAAGTCCTATTCGCTTTGCCTTTGTAGTCGATTTTTCATCGCGGGGTAGCAGAATGCGGTAACTAAATTTTCCAAGAGGCTCTTGCGCTAGGTAGGCCTCGACCAACCTGTCAACTGTTTGCCTGATGTTATACGTTTCACTTAGGTCAATTGTCTCGTTAACTGGAAATTTGACATAAGGCAAGTGGGACATTATGTTTATGAAAATGCAAAAGTCAGATAAAATTTATACTATTTCTTCAGTGTATTTTTGTTGTTGAGTGACTTCCGATTCCTGCTGCAGGATGAACAGTAGAGCTATTATCATTTTTGTATCTCAAAAATGCTTCCTCAAGGTGCTTCAGTAGGATCTTCTGCCACTCTACAAATCCTTCAGGCGTCTCAGGATAATTGTAGTAATGATCAGTCAGCAGCCTATTTACACTCGCACAATACTTCAAGTCTTCTGCTAGTTTCTTATTCATCGCGCCTCTAATTATCAAACCCAGCTTATCGACAGTACTAAACTCTGGATGCTCGCCTTTGGTAATTTTGTCAATATCCATCTTGGACAAAAAGTGCTTCATGCCATAGTCGATTTGCTCATTTGTCAACCCCTGCAGCATCCTGCGAAAGACTTCAAGCCCAGCCGTCTTGTAGCCATAATCGTCGATAAAGTGCTTGTTGTACTGCCATAGTCGTTTTTCAGAAGTGTCACTTGCTTGTATCGCTTCTACCGCATCCTTGCCGGCTATTGTGGCAGCAATTATCGCCGGGCCAATGCCTCCGGCATCTAGCGGTTTTGGCATCCATGCTGAGTCACCAACTAGCATGTAGCCGTTTGCCACAAGGCAGTCGTTCTGTCGCCGTACCGACACTTGCCAAGTTCCCCATGCGTTGCCACTATCATCTGGGCCATCTGCAAGGCGCGGATTTTCAATAGCAGGATTCATTTTAACATACTC
>JALZFN010000200.1 GCA_030861545.1 Thermoproteota archaeon
TTTGCTAACCTAGTTGAAGTTGCCAACACGAAGATAAAGGTACGAACATACTCCACTCTGGGCCTACGCGAGGATACCGATATGATGCTTTGGATGATTTCTGATTCGATAGAAAAGACACAGGTAATGACGTCTAAGATCTACTCTACTGTACTTGGCAAATACCTTGTGCCGTCATACGTTTTTCTCTCTGCAGCAAGACCATCGATCTACGCATCTAGGATAAAACCTGGATTTATGACAGACGAACAGCCTATGAAGTATTGTATAGTTTACCCATTTGTCAAGTCAAGGGAATGGTACCTGCTGTCCTTTGAAGAGCGCAAGAAAATGATGGAAGAGCACATCTTGGTGGGACGCAAGTTTCCACAAGTCAGGCTCAACACCACTTACTCGTTTGGGCTTGATGATCAGGATTTCATGCTTGCCTTTGAAACTGCTGACTTGATGGCTTTTCAGGAACTTATAATTCAGCTACGTGAAACCAAAGTGAGCAAATACATCATACGGGACACTCCGATGATTGTCTGCGTTTATAAGGAAGCTGAGGACATTATTAAAAGTCTAGGATAATAGTTATGCAGGCGCTGAAAGAATGGGCTGTCGTCTGCAGGGCTCTTGAAGAAGGCCGGCAGGTTCTGCTTTTGCGCAAGGGGGGGATACTTGAATACCGTCAAGGCTTCAAAGTCAAACATGACAGATTTCTGCTCTTTCCTACATATGAACATCAATCTAAAGATCATTTGCAGGAAGATTATGCAACGAGGCTTGACGAAGTGCTAAAGGATCAGCCGGCGAGTGGAACTAGCAGGATTACAAGCTATGCAGAAGCCGTCGAGAGCAAAGAAATAACCGATCGCATTCTGCTCAAAACCCTTTCAAAGTATCATATTTGGAACGAAAGCTATGTTAATGCAAGGATGGATTACAACCCCCAGAAGCCTATGAGTGTGGTACTCTTGCGCACGTTCAAACTTGACAGGCCACTGCTGATTGAGAACAAATCAGAATGGGTTGGTTGTAGATCTTGGATTCCACTTGACATAGATGGAACCGGCAGACCTATAATGGATGATCTGCATTTTAAGAAAATAGCTTCTGAAGTTAAAGAGGTGCTATCTGTAGAGGCATGAAATATCGAACTCTGGGCAAGAGCGGTATAAAGGTAAGCGAGATTGGTTTTGGCGCATGGACTATAGCACTTGACTGGTGGGGAAAAAGGATTGACGACGATGAGGCAATCAGGATGCTAAAACGTGCCTATGACTTGGGCATCAACTTTTACGAAACTGCCGACATGTACGGCAAGGGCAAGAGTGAGAAGCTGATAGCGCAGACATTCAAGGATATGCGCAATGAAGTAATCTATTCGACAAAGTGGGGCTATGATATGTATAACGCCAAACAGGTGGAGCACAGCGAACTGCCACAAAAACACAACCGAGAATTTTTGCAATTTGCTCTTCGTCAGAGCCTGAGCCGCCTGCAGACTGATTACATAGACGTTTATAGCCTCCACAATCCCAAGATGGATGCAATAAGAAGTGACGAGCTGTTTGCCGCGCTCGATGATTTGACAAAAAAGGGCACGATCAGGAGCCACGGGATGGCTCTTGGCCCAGCCATTGGATGGAAGGATGAGGGCCTGGAAGCCATCGAAAAAAGAAACATCACATGCCTACAAACTGTATATAATGTATTGGAGCAGGATCCCGCCCGCGACTTTATGCGAGCAGCAGAGCGTCACAACATAGGCATAATGGCCAGGGTCCCTGACGCATCAGGTGTACTTACTGGCAAGGTCGGCATCAATACAAAGTTTGACAAAAACGACCACCGTAGTTTTAGAAAGCAAGAGTTCATCCTCGAGGCGATGCAAAAGATAGAAAATATGAAACCTACTGCGAGCAGCAAGGGGTGGGACATCACAGAACTGGCGATCAAATTCATACTGTCCCAAAAGCAAATTTCAGTTGTTTTGCCGACGATGATAAGCGTGGACGAGATTGAAATGTTTGCATCACTTTCAGACGGCAAATATCTGAATAATATTGAAATTGCAAGAATGGAAGAGATGTATGAAAAGAACTTTTACGTTGAGCCCGTTGCCAAATGAGCGCAACCGAAGATCTGTTGCAGGATCATCATTTCTTCATCAGGAGGTTGCAGCGGTTGTTATTGAAAAATGTTACATATACGGTTCCATGAGGAGAAAGGAAATACCCATCAGAGCTCTTTTATTAAAATTGCAGAAATCATTGAGCAGTTTGTTGATCAGTTCCGTCAGGGCAAAGAGGAAAAAACAGCTACTTTCCTAAAACAGAAGCAACGGTTCTTATTCAGAGAAGAAATCAGAAAATTTGTGATAGGGCAGGAATTCGGTAGAAGGATTGCAAGGAGGTTCTCAGACTCCATCTCGAAGAATTCTTGCAAGGAAACAAGAGAGCAACTCGCTATCTTAAGATATATATTCCATATTCATATTGGACCATACTTCAAAGGAAGACCATTTTTTTTGGAAGACCGAAGGAAGAACACAGTTGCTATTGCAAGAGGATGAAAAGATGCTGAAAGAGCAATTCAACTGCATGAAGCACGAATACCTGAGCAAGGGTCGTGGCAGCAATTTGATACAAATTTTAGGACAGCTTGAGCGTGCCGACTGGATGCTCTAGACAAAATATTTCACGCGCTCTTTCTTGAATTCTCGTGAGCTAAATAGTATCTGGTAGTCCCTTATGCCCACCGTTTCCGACATTTCTGCGGCAATCTTTTCAGCAGCCCGCAGCGTCCTGGCATGTACCATGCTAAAAAGATTAAATCTCCAGTCTGGATATACAGGTCTCCTATAGCAGTGGCTTACCTGTGGAAAAGCAGCCAGCTTGAATCCTACTTCATCTATTTTGTTATCCGGGACATGCCATACAACCATGCCATTTGCAACAAAGCCGGCCTCGCGATGGCGCAATATTGCTGCGAAGCGTCTCATTATGCCGGTATTTTCATATTCTGCAGCTTTGGCAAACAATTGCGCTGTTGTTATTTCTAAATTGCTGGCAAGTTCTTTGAAGGGCTCTGGCACAACTGCCAAGTCCTTTTGCAACTCACGGATGAACTTTCTATCATTCTCAGTTATCTCAGCCTTCTCTGAATTTAGTTGCTGCTTAGCTTTGTCCATAGGCTTGGGTTTGTCTGGGTCATTATTGACCATGTCCAGCCTGACACCGATCTTATAGAGCTTGAGAGTTGGCAAAACTCTATACTTGATAACCCCTTCAAATGATGCCATCCTGTCAAGGTCTTGCTTAATATCCGATCCAGGAGGTACTGCAAGTGTAAACCACATATTGTACTCGTGGTTACGTTCATAGTTGTGGCTAACGCCGGGATGCTCATTCACCTTCTCTGCCACATAGTCAAGCCTGTCAGGTTTAACTGCAAAGGCAATAAGAGCACTCTTGTACCCAAGTCGTCTCGTATCAAAGATGGCGTTAATCTGGCGAATGATCCCCGTTTCCTTCATGACTGCTATTCTGCGCATGACATCCTCCTCTGAAGTGTCATGCCTCTTTGCAATCTCTAGGTAGGGCCTATCACTGAGGGGGAACACCCATTGGATATCGTTTAATATCTTTTTGTCGATAATGTCAAGCTGCCGCTGTTGTTGTTGTTGTTGCTGCCGCTTGTCTGCTTGCATGCTGGCGCTCTAAAAGTTGTTGCTAATCCGTTAAAAACCTACCTCTTATATAATGATGC
>JALZFN010000202.1 GCA_030861545.1 Thermoproteota archaeon
ACCCAGATGATAGCTCCAACCCAGATGATAGCTCCAACCCAGATGATAGCTCCAACCCAGATGATAGCTCCAACCCAGATGATACAAATACGCCCAATACCTAAACCAGAACAAAACACGAACAACAACCAAGAGAAGAATAATGCTCTATATGAGAGCCATAACAGATACAGTGGATAATGATAAGTAGTAGCGCTAGCTAGTTCTATAGCTCAGGCCTTGCTTAGGTCAGGTTCAATCTCGAGTTGAACATTTTTTATCACTCTAGGTGACTATCGCATTATTTTGATCTCTCTTTGGTATTGTTGGATGAAAAGACTAGACAACGCGCTTCAAGAGCCTGCAGACATACATGAAGCGGGATCTCAGTTAAGAAGATGAATATATGCAACAATCCAACATATTTAGATGAATCGAATTCCTGTTCCTCTAAATTCGCAGCACAGTGCTGGACATACAGATACTATTAGAAAGCTCCGCCTCGGTTGAAGGATGAAGCTGTTCAACAATTATCGAAATACCTTGAAAAGCGAAACCAATTATCTTGTTTTTCTTCTAACACTAAGCTGCAGATAGATCGTTCTTAACTTTTAAAAATAGAGACTTTGATCTGGTTGTGCCTAAAACAAGAAAGTAGTAAAAAAAGTAGCCAGCCTGGGCAAACAAAACAACAGTCGAACCAAAAGTTCGAGTGCATATACCAAAGTGGGGTGGAGGCGTCTCCGCTGCCATCACGGGGTATGACTGTTCTTCCCTGAGGGGAACAGGGGGAGGTGGCGGCGTACCTCTTGCCCCACTGTTTCTTAGTATATGATTATACTTTATATGAACATTGTTGAGTTTATTCACCCTGCAATAATCTCTCCTTCTCTACATTCTTAGGCTCATTCGCTACCACTAACCTTGCACTGCTGCATTAAATGATTTACAACATACATGAATACCTCATCATTAGCTTTCAAGCTGGTTTTAGAAATAATCTTTCGGTCCAGCATAGTAATGTCTTCTTCCGATCTTGCTGAAGAATTCTCAATATTTTATATATATAGCCCCGAGAGAATGTCTGACAGACCGATCTTCAATGAAATCACTTATTCTTATGACGATTATGAGAGCGCTTATGCCCTCCGGAATTTTTTGATCCGGATCCGCGGGGATGGTAACATTCAGTCCACCGCTGCAACACTACTCCTCCGAGACCCAAAGAAGAACCTGACGTAGGTCAGCAATTTACTCTCAACACTGCAAGCTATTGTTTTGCACCGGACCGTTACTGGAAATCCTGAATAATTTGTACAGCAGGCAAAATGAGCAATAATGCAAACCTCTAGCTATGCCGGAGCTCTTGCTGCAGTCAATGTAACTACAGGCGGTACTCCGAGCTAAGCAGGACCTTTAAGAAGATCCTCTTCTCGTCCACTCTATTTTTTTTAGAGCAAGCTGGATGCTCTTGATCTCAATCTGAGCAGCTTTTTCCTTTTCTGACATCATTTCAAATAATAGTAACAGCTGTTAAAAATAACAGATTTGTATGCCGTATAATTAACATCAATAATAACTAGGCACTTGCGTCTCTGGCTGTCAGCCTGAAATGGGTAAACTGAACGCAAAAGTTGCTCCTATTCCATCAGGGTTATTTTCAGCCCATATCCTGCCGCCGTGTGCGTTTATGATGTTTTTCGATATGAAAAGCCCAAGTCCAGTTCCCTTCTGAGATTTGCTCACAAATTTTTCAAAGAGTTTTGGAAGAATTTCAGGATCGATTCCACTGCCTGAATCCTTAACCTTGACAATGATTTGATTATCGTCCTTTTCTGTAGTGATGCCAATCCTTCCTGCTTCTGTAAATTTAAGAGCATTATTCAAAAGATTTGAGAGAACTTGCAATATCCTGTCTTTGTCTGCATAGACAATCAGATCCGCCGTCGTTTCTTGTAGCTGCTGTCGTTGTATTTGTTTCTGATAATAAGCAGTCTCAATCCTTTTGCCACTTGCCCTGATTTGATTCTGGACATCTTCTATAGTCGTAGATATTAAATTACTTAAACTAACGTTGGCTCTATCTAGAACTAAAGTGCCAGCTTCAATTCTTGCAACATCGAGAATATCAGTGATAAGTGCTTGTAGACGATAGGCATTTCTAGTCAAAGAGTTTAGCATATCGGCAGTATTCTCTCCTGGTTCATTTTGTAGCAGCTCTGAGTAGCCAAGTATAGATTGAGTTGGAGTTCTCAGCTCGTGTGCAGCTATGTTAATGAATTCTCTCTGCATCCTATCATGGGCTTCTATCTTATCATAGAGTTCTGATTGCCTCCATAGGCTATCAAACATAGTGACATAGGACAAAACCGTAGACTGGCTGTTTGAAAAGATCGCAGAACCTACTGCTTCAACAAAAGTCTCTTTTGAGTTGTCCTTTAGCTCAACCATCAGATATTCCCTTCTGTCTATGACGAGTATCTTTGATTTGGCTTCAGTAGGAACAGTTGTTTTAATCTTGCGAATTTCAAAGCCCTTCCTCGATTTTATCTTCTCTTGTATCTTCTCTTCTATTTCTTTATCCGTAGGTAATAAAATCCGGATGTCTGCGCCTCTTGCAGCAGCTTCTTCTAGTGATTCGAAAATCCCAATTTTCTCTTCTCTTCTGTATGCAGTGGTTGTAGGAAGAAAAAGAAGGATCTGTTGTTTCGCAGATGATATCAAGTCATGGTATCTCTTTTGGATTTCTGGTGGATTCTGAATAATGTCTATGAATGTGTTTTTTTCACTTTCAATTTCTTTAATTCTGTGTTGAACATCAATACCTCTATTCCAAAGATCTTCAAAAATAATGGCAAACTGTTCCACAAATTCAGGTTCACTGCTGAATATCGCACTGGCATTTAGCGATCCTCCGCGCATACTCTCAACCGTGACACCCATTTCTTTTTCTGACACACCGAAGCTCATAGCTGGGATATTCTTGACATGTCTTATCTGCATCCCACATTTCATGAAAGCCTTGACCACCTCGAGGAGTCTGTTATCTTGATTGTCCTCGATGTTCGTAACCCATCTAATGCCTAAGTGTTTACCAGTCCTGTGTAGTTCAAGTATTTCCTTGAAGATATCAAATGAATAATTGTAAGCGTAGAGCAGTCCGTCGGTTACAGAACAGACCGAATACTGCTTTGAACGGCGAACCATTCCTATGGTATCTTGAAGTATTCTTACTGGGTCTTTTTCAGTTCTTGTTTCGGGACGTGCCACGCCTTCTTCAATTTCTCTTATCCTATGTCCCGCCAGGACTGCCTTGGCCCATAGAGTGTTAAAGACATACTTATTCTGTTCGACTACACTTCTGGCACTACTGTATATCAGCTCGGGCACCGGCTGTGCTTTATTGACGGTAGCAGTGGCAATATAGGCAGTATCACTTACTCCAAAGTTTCCTTTGATACCATCTAGATGACGAACATCTGCGTACTCCATAAGAGCTTTGCAGTATGAAAGATTATCCTTTGTAATTTCTGTTATCCATCTGACCTTAACGTTTCGGCTCTTGAGCTCCTCATAACATTTCTTTATCTGCTCAACTCCCATTGCAACAGATGGAGCTAAAGAGTCTGCACATGCACTAACCGTATTTGCGTTTCTAAAAAATAAAACTACAGCGCGTGTAGTATCCTCAGCACCTCGTAAGATCTCAGTTGTTTCAAGTTCGGGCGGGAATCGCAATCGTAATCAATTCTCCGACTTCTCATTTAAGATATCATGATAGATAGTTCTAGACGATTGCCTAATATAACGAATGGTGAAGCTTTTGCTTAAAAGCTTCTAGATTTTAAATATAACGCTGGTTTAATGAATAATGAGTGTTACATTTTATTGATACCT
>JALZFN010000266.1 GCA_030861545.1 Thermoproteota archaeon
GTCGTCAACGGTCAGCGAGTTGCATTTGACATCAAGGAAAAGCTGTCGGGAGTCTCCTTCTGAGAATATGTCAAACCTCGTAGTTGGTGCGTCGACGATGGCCCGTTCACCCAGTATAATTCTCTCCTTCTCCAGCAGCTGAAATAGCTCTCTAGGAAAATCCTTGCCCACTTTTGTAGCGACGGTCACATCAAAGCCGAACCTCCTGCTTGTTATGCCACAGTAACATGAGGGGCCGCCGATACTTTCTGTCACGTTCCCATCAATGCTTCTTATTTTATCAAGCACAATGTGTGAGGCAATAGTTATCCTCAAGGTAGCCTATATCTTGTTAGATTGCACTCTGATAATAAAAGGGCTTGTTTGCGCAGCCCATAACCGAGGATTGGGATGGCGGCGTGGGCTTGCGCTTGCGCCCTTTTCAGATGTGAGTGTCATCAACCAAAGCTATAAGGATTGTGGTTGATTATCTTAAGATACTTTTTGTAATTATTTTTCTGTATAGCGAGATGCTCTTTGGGTATATTTTTATCAAGCAGCTATAAGTTTTGAGAATGAGTGACCTACACGCGTTCCCGTATTCAAAAGGAGAATAAGAGTTCAGCGACAGAACAAAACAAAAGATGTAGCACCCAGGGATCATGTTTGATTTTGTCTAGTATGGCGAACCCTAGGTCGCCTTGGAGCGGGCGTTTATTATGCCGGAAATGGATCGATGGAACTGAGGGCGGTTTTAATATGCGTCTTGTGTGGTACGGATGTTATTAGCATTACATTTGTATTTCGATTTTATACCATATGGAACATGACGGGCATCTTTTTACTAAAACTCTCAACCTAAAGTCGATGAAACTTATTTAATATTGAATTTCAAACACAAGATTTAAAGGATAGAAGACGATCCTTAAGCTTTATATGCCGAAGAAGAGAGCGAGCAGGGGCCGATCAAAGGGCGGTAAGGGTAGCTCAGGTGCGGTCCATTGTAGCCAATGCGGCGCTTTGGTTCCTCGTGACAAGGCAAAAAAAGTTACCGGGAGGATAACTCTGGTGGAGCCTACGCTTGCGAAAGAATTGAGAGCAGCAGGGGCCTATATACCAATGTCTACTGATGTCAAATTTTACTGTGTATCATGCGCAGTTCATAGGGGGGTTGTGAAGGTAAGATCAGAATCTGATAGGCGAACAGCTGCCAAACTTAGATAGAAGATAGTTTCTTTGCGGTTGCGGCAATCCTCTGCACTGACGTGATTCCTGCGACTATTGAAACTATTATGATTGCCCATTCCATTGCTTCTTGGACAGGTATCATACCTATTATTGCGATGATGAGCATTCGCTCAGCCCGCTCACCTATCCCTATACCTTTGAGCTTAACCCCAAGTGATTCAGCCCTAGCCCTTGTATAGCTTACAAGAAGCGATAGTCCAAGGCTGACTAGGCATAAGAAGGGATCGGCCAGCTTACCATAGGCAATGCCAGCAAAAATGACTATCTCAGCTATCTTGTCAAACGAAGAATCAAGAAATGCGCCTTTTCTTGTCGTTTGATTTGTACTGCGTGCCACGCTACCATCAATGATATCGCAGAAACCTGAAAACAATATAAGGACGCCGCCAATAACACCAGGAAAGGTCCAAGGGGCCCAGTCAATCCTGATGACTGTACCAGAGGAGTATGCAATTCCCGCAAGGATTGATACTGCTAGGCCCATTCCGGTCCAGAAGTTGGCTGATAGCCCCGCTGAGGCAAAGCTCCTGCCAAGTTTTGTTAAGGAAGGCTCAAGCGAATCTCGTAGCTTATTCAGCAATAATTTTTCAACATGACTCTTATATTATAATTTATTCACAATAAAGGACAGCTTGCTCAAAACTGTTCTTTTGCGTTTTTCAGAGGTATCTCTTCGAGGTCTCATAACGCATGACTAACATTTTATACACGTGATATCGCACTCAACTCTTTCTTATCTTAATCGTAGCCGAGAACCCGAGCGGTTTTTCTGGACCTCAAGGTTTCGCCTTGTTTATTTTTTGCTCATTGTTATCTGATTCACAGATTTAGAGTTCACTAGTGAAATTTTCACGAACATTCTTGTAGATATATATCAATCCCAATTCTTTAATATCGCGGCTGGAAAATAAAGTGAGGACCAGGGTTCATGACAGATTGGGATATACGATCATTGCTCTCTGACCTTGCTATTGACTTTAAATCAGAGGGGAGTAACATTAAAGTGCGCAGCTATGCTTCGATTGACGACGCAAGCGAACAGGACCTCGCCTTCTGCCGTTATAGCGGTGAAAAAGCCATCTCATACATATCGCGGTCAAAGGGAGGCGTAATATTGTGCAAAAAGGAAATGCAAGGCCTGGTTTATCCCAATGGCAGGCAGTTATTAATTTTCACTGATAATCCTAGACTTGCATTTGTACGTGCAGCACATCAAATGCACAAGCAAGAGCAACTTGTTGGAGTCTCACCTCGAGCTGTCATTTCAGAAAACGCCAGTATAGGTTCTAAGTGTTACATTGGCGACTACGTAGTAATTGGCGACGATTGTTCAGTAGGTGACAATACAGTCATTTACGATAGAGTATCTCTTGTGCAGAATTGTATAATAGGAGACAATTGTCTAATCCAGTCAGGCGCATCTTTGGGATCGGATGGCTATGCGTTTGAGCGCTATGAAACGGGTGAGCTGGAGAAATTCCCTCACAAAGGATACGTCCGTCTAAGCGACAATGTCGACATATATGCTAACTGCTCCATTGCTCGTGGCTCACTTTACGATACCAAGATAGGAGAGGGAACGAAACTAGACGCTCTTGTACATATTGCTCACAATGTCTCAGTAGGCAGGAATTGTGAACTTACGGCAGGCACCGTTATCGGTGGAAGCACGACTGTAGGAGACAGCAGCTGGACAGGCCTAAACTCAACGATCAAAAATGGTATTAAAGTGGGCAAAAACGTGATTGTGGCTTCAGGTGCTTCAGTGATACACGATGTGACTGATGGCGACATAGTTGCAGGCGTGCCGGCAAGGTCAATAAAACACAAGGTAAATACTGACGAGGTGTTCCTTATGGCTGGCCAAAATAAAAATGTGTTACATTAGTAATTCTATGCCGTTTTCGACTCGATCACTTCTTTGGGCATCTCCTCCGACACTAATTTGGATATATTTTCTTGCGGTACCTTTAGAAGCTTGAATTCTTTCCCAAAGAAGAGCTTCTGTACTTCGTACGCTTCCACACAGGTAACCGTATGATTGAACCTGCTTTGAAGGGCACGATACTCTGCAAGGCCACGGATAGCATTTGACTTTAGGAACATCTTGCTCCTTTGCGACCAGAAAATATTGATTAGTTTTATCTTGTCATCAATAACATCTGAAACATCATAATAAACCTGTGGTTTAAAGTCACGAGTTACTGGGATTTCATATGCGAGTATGTTTGGAACAAATCTTCCAGCCTCCATTGTGGAAGCTGCTATTGCGCGATGGTCGTGATGTGTATCACCAAGCGAGTGGGTTAATACGATGTCAGGATCTGCCTTCTTTATGAAAAACTCGATGTGGTTGATGAGCTCACTTGATAGCGATAGCTTGGTATCCTCGAAGTTATCGATCCATAGCCTTTTTGCCCCAATGAACCTCGCAGACTGCATTAATTCTTTTGTCCTTTCCTCGGGGTCTCCGGAGGCTCCTCCTCTAGTTAGCGTATACATGAAGATGTTATGATGGGCCTGCCGGGAAGCCTTCAACAGCAGGCCTCCACACCCTAGCTCAATGTCATCGGGGTGAGCCCCGATGGCAAGAATGTTCATCAGCAAGATGAGATAGCACCACTTATTTATCTAGTGTCAAATCCCTCTCTGGCATAATATAATAGACGATTTCTCACAGTGTACCTAATACGGTCATTTGTCCGATCAGATGCCCGAAGAAGCAATTATTTAGTTCTATAAAAAAATACTATAATTCGTTAGCGTGGCTGCAAGATAACTACTTTTAAATTGTTTGCTACAGTTACTCAACTGTTGAAGCAACTGACCGTTGCACTTTTGCTATTAGTCGTATCACTGTCTTCTATAGGCTACGCTAGGGCACAACCAATCCCATTACTGCCTCCGCCATTCCCGGAAAAAAGGCCAGAGGCTGAAAGGATAGCCGAAAACGACAAAACTCCTCCTAAGATAGAAATACTCACTAATGAGCTGCACGAGGGCAAGAATGTCTTTAAGGTACGGATCTCCGATGACTCAAGTCTCCGAACAAGAGAAGTGAAGTACGTGCACAATGGTCAACTAAGAGTTGATGGGCTCTTCCGAGACCAAAACGATGTTTATAAAGCGTTAATAGATATACATTCGCCCTCAAGGATTGTCGAAGTGACAGCAGGCGATGCAAATGGCAATATAGTGTCAGCCTTTAAAGAATACGAAATCACCGGGTCGCAAGATATATTTCGACAAATACTCGATATAGTTTCACGGGTGATTAATTACTTCCAGAACTTCTTCGGTCGGTAGCGAAAGGGTGTTTAGCACATAGCAATAAATAAATTCGAATACAGTACCATGAAACTCGGTAATGCCGTGACTGCGGTTCGAAAGGGGAAGAGCGATTGATTGGCTGACAAAGCATGGATTGCGTTCGCATTTGTGGTAATTGCACTTTGGGGACTTGTGCTCATTTCTACAATATATCCATGGATGTACGGCATTGAAATCCTTGTAGATACAGAGATCGACCTGACCTACTTTACATTACCAATACTCGGCTTCAACTTGATCTATGTTTTCATGCTAATCATGATTTTTGGTCTGTACCTCAGTTCCTATGGTAAAGTTAAGAGGCACCAGCTACAAATGAAGAAAAAAGTTTCAGAAAGGTTCGGTAAGCAGAAAGAACTTTGCAGTATATTGATCCCAGCAAGAAACGAAGAGAGCGTGATAAAAAGAACTGTACGCGACTGTTTGCAGCAGACCTATCAAAACCTCGAAGTCATTGTAATATGCCACAATTGCACGGATAGAACATATGATGAGGCACAGGTCAATGATCCAAGAGTAAAAGTATATGATCTTCATACAAAGGATGCAGGAAAGGGCATAGCGCTAAATTTTGGAGTTGAAAAGTCAAATGGCAACTATATACTAGTGCTGGATAGCGACGGATTCCTGAACCATGATTTTCTTGAAAATGCATTGCCTCTATTTGATGCAAATTATTGTGCAGTTCAAGGTAGATATATTCCAAGTAATAGAAACTTTAACTTTGTGACAAGGATGCTTGCAATAGAGGGTGACCTATGGTCTACTCCATTTATGACGATACGATCACATCTCGGACGCCGCTGCGCGCTTGGAGGCACAGGCTACATTATCAAAAAAGACATCTTGTCAAAGGTCGGCATGTTTGCCAACCACCTAGTCGATGATTACGAGCTAACCTTTAGATTGCTACGGCATGGCTACCGTATCGCTTTTGCGCCGCTTTCGATAAACTATGACGAAAAGCCCCCAACAGTGGATTTCATGCTGAGACAAAGAGCGAGATGGGCTAGAGGATTCTTTGATTTGCTTAAAACTCGTATTGCAGAACGCTCAGATGTGATTGGCCATGTATTTTGGCTAAATCCAATAGCTGCTATAACAGGATTCATCATGCTGATGATTCCTGCTTTTGCAGCAGTCCATTATCTGATATATGATTACTACCCTTACACGTATGCGTACCTGCCAGTGACATTATGGCTTATTCTGACAGGCGGTCTCTTTATGCTTGAAGCCGCGGTCCTCGTAAAGGAATACGGCCGACGCGGCTTTGTTTACGCGGTTCACATACCTTTGTTTTTACCTTTTTCACAATACTGGTTTGTGACTTTCATCAGAGCATTTACGATCAAGTCGTGGGCAAGTACTAAGACGACACACGGATTCACAAAGGAAACAAGAACAGAAAGCTTGTGGCAGATGCACCCCGATTCTGTACCATAGAAATACCATGAAGACATTTAATAGTGCACTATAATGCAAGTAGAAAAAAATATCGTCCAGGTAGTTACAATCGCAGGTACCAGGCCTGAAATAATCAAACTGTCAGACCTCGTACGTTTACTGGCGGATGAAGGAAATCATGCCCTTCTGTACACAGGGCAACATTACTCTGACAATATGAAAAGCATCTTTTTTGATGAGCTGAAGATCAAACCTGACTATGACCTAGGCTGCGATACCTCTGATGTTGATACACTGAAGGAAAATATGCTTCGGTATCTCCGAGAGGTCAGGCCGCCATACGTCTTGGTGTATGGCGACACCAATTCTACCTTGGCAGGTGCACTTGCAGCAAAGGAAATTGGCTCCACTTTGGTACACATAGAGGCAGGCCTTCGTTGCTTTGACCTCAGTGTCCCTGAAGAAAGGGCGAGGATACAGATAGACTCCATTTCTGACCATTTGTTTCCTCCAACTGAGCTCACCAAGACATTTCTTTCTTATGAGCAAATAGAGAACAACGTAACGGTAACCGGCAACCTGGTAGTGGACGTGTGCAGACGGCTGGCAAATGTTGCGGAACAGAATGGCACGCGCCAGGATCTTCCTGATAGATACTTGCTGCTGACTATGCATCGGCAAGAAAATGTAGACGACCAGGCTAGGCTCGAGATGCTAAGAGAGCATTTGTCTGGCATAAACCACAAGATAGTCTTTCCGATGCATCCCAGGACAAAGAACAAACTCGCCAAATTTGGCATAAATCTACCGCCTAATGTCATTACGATAGAGCCGGCTGGTTACTTGGAATTTCTTTATCTTTTGAAAAACTGCGAGCTTGTGATGACTGATTCTGGTGGAGTGCAAGAAGAGGCAATTGTACTTAGGCGGCCCTGCGTCACACTCAGACATGTTTCGGAGCGCTGGGAGACTCTGCTTTTAAAGGCAAATGTCCTCTTTCCGCTATATCGGCGTGACTCGCTTAGCAAAGTCGTCGACGAAATGCTTGGCACCAAGGTCGACCGCAACCCTTACGGGGAGAATGTCGCGCATACAATGTTCAAGCTGATAAAGCAGATTGTCCAGTAGAGACCAGCCAACACAGAATTTGCTTGCTTTTCTATGGCTATGAAGGAAGTGCAGCACCTGGGGAGGATGCAAACACTATATCTTAACAATTAAATAATTTTTGATAATTTGATCTTATTATGAGTCACTTTTCCATTGCCTTGCGATTTGCCGCCAGTCTCCTAATTGTATCTCAGACTATTCTCGTCATTCTGGCTTATAGCCAAGTGTCATCAACAACACAAATGTTTGGATGCCAGCAATATGGCGATTCAATGCACTGCGACCCCATACTAAATAACATGCAAGCGTATGAAACGGTTGGCAACTCGACGCTTATACACCCGCTTACCAGTAAAGATACGCTGTTTGTGGATGGCACGTTTGGGCAAGCAATTGAAATGCGAGGAGAATATAGAGAATCGGTAGAGGTTACAAATACGGCCGAGCTCGACCCAAATCAATTCTCAGTTTCATTCTGGGTCAAGTCCACAAAAATAGAACCCTATGGGCATGTAGTTTCTCACGTCAACAGAGCACAGACATCAGGTTGGCAGTTTGATGTCCTCAGTAGCAGCAGCCAGTCTGACTCCGCTGTTGGATCTCTCCGATTTGGAGTTTTTAACACAAATGGCACGCTCTTTTCTCCTGCAGACGTTCCTGTGCCGGCTGACAGGTTTACCCACATTATTGGCACATTTGACGGTTCCAAAGTAAGCCTATATAAGGATGGACAGCTAGTCGGTCAGAGCGAGTTTATAGGCAATTATAATGCGGATCCTGGCGTCCCTTTGAGGATTGGCTCCGCGGCTTATTGTTCATCTTGCAACAGATGGTCGGGGATAATTGACGACCTTCGAATGTACAACAGAACACTCAGCGATGATGAAATCAGGCAGCTCTTCAACATGTCCGAAGTTTCTTCAAATTTGATTGGTTATTGGAGATTTGATGGAGATACAAAAGATTCGCTGAAAGAACATGACGGTACGAGTATTACAATGCTCACGAGCATGGCGTTTGCCCCTGACGGCAGGCTTTTTTTCACGGAAAAGAACAGCGGCGCAATAAGGATAATGACAAATGACCGCGAGGTGATTGATAAGCCATTTGCCACCGTAGATGATCTATACGCCAGCTGGGAACAGGGACTGCTTGGGCTCGCAATAGACCCTGAGTTTTATAACAATCATTATGTATACGTATATTACACGGCCATTGTCGACATCCAAAACGGTGATGGAGGAAAAGTCATCAACAGAGTACTAAGATTCACAGATATGAACAATAGCGGCACTGATCCTACAATAATAATGGATAACATCCCCGCGTCGCGTGGCTATCACGCAGGAGGCGCGATGGCCTTTGGCCGCGACGGAAAATTGTACATCACAGTAGGCGATGCGACGGAGCATATTTTCGCACAAGATCCTTCAATAGTAATAGGCAAGGTTCTTCGCATAAACAAAGATGGGACGATACCCCAAGACAATCCCTATCCAAACTCACCAGTATTCACAATCGGCCACAGAAATATGTATGGCATTGCATTTGACAACAACGGAACAGGTTTAATTACTGAAAATGGTGACGTTCTCTACGATGAGATAAATCTTATAGTGAAGGGCGGAAACTATGGCTTCCCAACTCTTCAGCCACCCAATATGCCTCCCGAGCGAGCGAACAATTCGTCAATCAAGCCACTACGGTCGTATTGGCAGACAATAGCACCCACGCAGATGATTTATTATGAAGGCGATGCATTGCCTGAGCTAAAGGGGATGTTCCTCTTCGGTAGCTTTACGGGTGATATCTACGCAGTTAAGCTGAGTGGTGATAACACGAAAATAATTCAAGAGCTAAAGATAGACCTAGAACACTATCCATTTGTACCTACGGTTGGCATCGCGGAATCGCCAGATGGCAAGATATATTACGGCGGCTATCAGATATACACGCTTGATTCGATAGGCAAACCAGAGCAAATGCTTTTTACCATAAGTCTAGATGGACCTTCTGCTGTCGACATTGCAGACATCAACGTCGATGAGAAGCAAAAGAGGATAATGATAGATGCTAGTATCCAGGGCGCTCTTAACCCTGACGATACTCTTGCTGCCACGATACCAAGGGACCTTCTTGACAATATAACCAGCGTTGTACTTGACGGTGAGGAGGGGTCAACAGCAATAGACTATAGGATCGACAACTCGGCGGCCAGCTATACAGTTGTGACCATCAATATTGGCTCTGCATTTTCAAACCACAACGGCCTAAGGCTAGTATTCCTGGGGTCCAACGCTACAGCGTAATTATTAGTCGGAGCTATATTGACGAAGCTTCTGTTGCTGCTGCCTTTGCAATACTTCATTGATTCGGATCATAATC
>JALZFN010000268.1 GCA_030861545.1 Thermoproteota archaeon
ATTTTCTGATCAATTGTTGAAAGGAAATGTGGATGCAATTGTTTTTACAAGTGCCTCAAATGTCAATGCATTCTTTGAAATAATGGACAGGATGTCCAAAGCTAAATTACGGTTAGATGCCCTTACCCATGTGGTTTCTATAGGCCCCTTTACTAGCAAGGCTCTGAAGGATAGGGGGATTGAATGCTTTGAAGCTGAGGATCATACCGTGAGAGGCGCATTTGAAATTGCAAAGGAAATCGTGTAACTCTTTTTTTCTTTGTGTCGCATACTGGACATGACAGGTTCAACCACAGCAAAACAGAGTGCCCTACTTGAAGATCAACATTCAATGTGATAACTCAGATTGAAAAGAAGACCGATCTCCTGTATAGCTCTGTTGAAAAATTACGTTCGCGATGCAGAGAAAGACAAGAGTCCAGAACTCGTAAAGCTGTGGAGTACCATAAAGGAAGACGAACAAAAACACTTGAAAATGCTGCGCGAAGAGCTCGTAAAAGTAGTAAAGGAAAACAAACTAGAGTAGGAACAATACAAAAGGCGTTGCTGCGCGCTTGGTCTCTATCGCCAACACGTCCTACATCCTTCTACTGAAGCTGATATTTCAATGCTCAATTGAGTGATAATATGTGTCTCACTCTTTTTCTTTCCTTCTTTCTTTTCTAAGAATAGAAGCATAATATTAGCGAGGGGTTTAATAAGGCACAGATGAGGACGAAAATTAGTTGGGCCTCATTTGATATATAGTTGGATGGATAATAAATGCTCTATTTATAACATAATAAATTATAATTGTAGACTATGCCTTCATTTCCATGACTATGGATCTAGTTGTATTATTATTATATTCCTATTGTTATGATGATGCAACTTAACTTACTTTTGCATTCACAGATTGAACTTTCTCATCTAAACTGTTTGGCTTGTCAAGTCTTTCATCGATCCTTATTGTCGAGATTATGCGCTTCGCTCCAGCTGATTTGGCAGAATTATGGGCCGCACGTATTGCCTGAAAGATATCGTCTAGATTGTCTGATTCTATTTGAGTGCTCATTGGAGTGAGGGTTACTTTTTTGAGATTCTTTGTGTTGCGGATTGCATCATAGGCAGCCGCTATTTCTTTACCCATGCTTGTATCAGAAGTACCAATCGGCTCAATGCTAACTTCTGCATTTACAGTTGGTAGGTTAGTCGTCATCACCCCATTAATAGCAAGTTTTACTACTTAACATTTTATTGATTGCTTTATGTGGATGCCTAAGTCCAAACTAGGTGCCAACAACTTTGTTTATTAAAATCTTAATTTCAATTCAGAAGAAACATGAAAATTTATGATTGTTCTAATAATAACTAGCTAACTGTATATTCCAGGTCCTCCACCTGGCTGCGTCTGTTGCTGGTCTTGCTGCTGCCGCTTTACAGAATTGATCACCTCTTGCAGCTGGCGTTTAAGCTCTTCTGCTTCACTTCTTAGCTGGCGTACATCTATTCTGAATGGATTGTTGGCAAGCTCGTTTGTCTTTTCAATCAGAATGGCCGCGCCTTCTGGGTCGGGAATTCCTGCAATTGATGGTATTAAGAGCCCTGTGCAAGGAATCCTGTTTGAGAGGCATGCTGCCAAGAGGCCGCCAGATACACCTGAAATAAAAGCAGGCGGATGAGCTTCTGCTCTTCTATCTTTAATGCGACTCAAGTAGCTGTGATCATCAGATTGCCCATCACTTGCTAGGACCAATGGTTTTCTGCCGATCTCAGGAATGCCAGGGGTGGCTATGCCTTCTAAAACCATGATCTCTCTAACTCCATTATGTTTGGCCCATAAGACTACTGCATTTAGCACAGAACGGATGCCCGATAGAATTACTGGGGCATCGCACACAATAACGCACGCAGTGCGCTCATCATTTGCATAGATGCGGAATGGGTGCCTCAACTTTCCACCTATATAGATGACTCCTGGAACTATGAAATCAGAGTCGACATATCCTATTTGATGCATTTTCTGTTGTTCTATGATGTAGCTAACACTAATTGAGCCAACGAGCCCGGGCCCAGGAAAACCAGCAACCATGACCGCATCGTTCAACCTTATTGTATCATTTCTTGAAATGAGCTTGATGGTTGTCCTTTCAATGTTGTTGTTATCGCTGCCGCCCGTTTCTCTTTCAGTCATCGTCGCTTCTCTTCTTCTTCCTTAGAAATACTACTACTTCTTGGTATAGTTTCTCTGGCAGTTTTATTATCTCTGATGTCACTTGCAACTGACGAACCAAGCGATTTCTTGATCTCCTTTTCATGCTTTTCTATACTCAATACGAATAAGATATGGCGTAAAATAGCATTAATGGATTATATAAGAAGGTTCTACCAATGCAAGCTGATAGCCAATTCGTATATGTGTAGACTATAGATGATTATGTCTTTCGCTTGGAAGATTCGGTCTGAGTCCCATCCACATGTTCGTTCCTGAGATGTTCCGCAACTTGTTCAGCTGTAAGAAATGAGTGGTCGCATTTTGGGCATGTAAAACCAGTATCCGACATCAAATGTAGTTGCACAATATTAAATAAAAACATGAATCAGGCTGCCAAGAGATTGCAGGGAGCTTTTAGCTCTGCTGGACACGTTTACCTCTTTGTATGCTTACCAGACCAAACGTCGTCAGGACAGCGCCAGCAATCAAGGTGAACAAAAACGCGTACTCTGCATAAAAGTATGACTTACCTGCGTCGGTTCCAAATCCCCCGCTCGTGGCAAGATTGACTGCCTTAGACCCAACTGAAATCATACCACC
>JALZFN010000251.1 GCA_030861545.1 Thermoproteota archaeon
AAGACGACATGGCTTGACAATGTGAAGCTCAGTAGATATTCCTTGCCAATGGTAACTTTATAGTCTACCTAATCTATGGGAATCTATATTGTCCTAAATCGTTTAGGACGATGAAATTTTTGTAATAGTGATGGGTTATAGTTGTAATGAGGTTGATTGGAAACTCCGATAACTATCCACAAATCGCTCCCCCATCCCCTAGACAGTTACGGAGCGACACCATCTACCTCCATTATAATTATTATTCTCAATCTTTATCTTTTAGGCGACCATATAAAGACGGTCAAGTTCATTATAGAATTAGCGCTCGTTCTTTTTATAGATTGATAACGTTAAACAGGCAATTTTGTATTTAGTCCCGATAGATTAATCCTTGAAAAGTAGCACCAATTTTGTGGTTCGTCCGTTGTAAAGAGCTCTTTGAGTCATTGCATATATCTCTCATGCTTGCAGTCGCACAAAAAGATAAGGAAGGTCAATAATGTAAAGACTAGCCCATATAATTTATCCAGGCATTTATAAGCTGCCTGATCAATAAAGGCTTGTTAAGAATAATTGTTGCAAGAAAATGGTGAAAATAACGACAAAAAAGGATACATGGCTACTGATAATAGCCATCTTATTATAAGCGCATGGGCAAGAGCTGAGTTAATTAAGAAAATCACTAGAAATAGCGATAAGATGACCGTCAAAACTAAACACAAATCTATCAAATAAGAGCAGGACGAAACAAGATGGTATGGGAAATTTTTAGTCAACTTGCTACTAACCCTATGTTAGATTTTATCTTGAAAATAGCATTGATTATTGCCAGTGGATCAGTTGCTATAGCATTTGGGCTTAACTACAAGATCTATCGTAGGATGCAAATAACAGATCAAGTCAAACTAGCACATGACTTCTTTGCAGTATACAAGGAACTAGAGAGGAGGCGTGCAGCGTTGTATGAGCAGGGTAAACCAAAAGATCAAATGAAAGAATGGGCAGAGCAATTTTTTGACACTTTAGAATGGTTCTCTTACCTAGTCAATACAAAGGAAATAACGAACCCACGACTGCTTAGCCATTACGAAGAACTTATTCTTGATTCCTATGAAAAGGTACTGCCAAACTTTTACACACAAGAGGAAAGAAATGATATTAACTTTTACCCAGAGTTAGACGAACTGTATCAAAAACTAAGAGAGGGTAAAATCAACATTTACCGTCGTTTAAAGGAAGATTGAAGTTAGCTTATGAATCTGATCACCATTTCTCATCTTTCTTCTTCCCTTTTGGCATGTGTCATAGTTATTGTCTATACTGATAGCACATTGTCGTCTTGACTCAATTTTCTCCAATGAAAGCCCTTTACTTGGTAAGACATTTCGATATAGGACTTCTCCGATAGTAGATAGCCAAAGCATGAGAAAAAATTGTTAGCGAAGTAATTTTTCAGCTCTGTGCACCTGAAATGTTGTTATCGTCATGCCTTCACTACTAGATCCTCGATACCATTATAGATTTCAAGAAACCTATGACCTTTTTCAGTAGTCTTAAATGTCTCAGTACCAACGTCATAGCCAAGAAAGTCGTTTTCAGTTAGAATCGCCAGATACTCTTTCAATTGGGCATGGCTAAGAGACACCTTATACAATATCTGAGCCTTTGTAATACCACCATCGCCCCCTCCTCGATTTGCAGATTCCAAAATATGTCGGACTATCTCGGTTCTGCTTCTATACCTCATGTCCCTTTTTATCATGATGAACTCTGACTTTAAATGGCCTTATGGAACCATGTTAACCAAGCATGTAGGCAAAAACAAAAAAGTCCACATCAAGCTACTGTCTTAAACAATCAAGTGTGAGGTAAGAAAGGATCTAATTATGTAGAGAAAGACAAGAGCGAGTTGATATATCTCGATAATATAGTACCATAGTTAACTATATCACACATCTGAAGGCAGGAAGCTATTGAAAGAGATTTTACATGACTGATTGACTCCATAATATGGTGCCACTGTCTACAGTGATCATATATGATATGGCATATAGTATGCGCTGATATGGTTATCATAGAAACGTGTCAAAAATCTTTGAAAAAGTGTGCCTTAATCCAAGCTGAAAAACTTGTCTTCAATATTTGAAGAAGAAAAAAAGAAAAGAGTAGGTATAGGAGAGTTTGATCTTCTTCAGCTCTCAGCTGTATCGAATACTTCAGTCACGCAAATACCTTCATCTGACGCTGCCAGTTCTACTGTAAGCGCTGCATTGACTTCTGAAGCATCTGTGCCTGTAACGATAACTCTCTTGTCTTGAAGCACTGCATTTCCATCCTCTTTAATCGACGGTATACAGTTGTTTTGATCTAAGGTGACCAAGTGAGCATGATACTGCTCATCGTCACCTACCTCTGTTGAATCTTCAATGCCTCCATGTGATGCGACTGCATAAGTTCCTGCATCTGTTACAAAGACATACGCAGAAAGAATGCCTTTCGTATCTGAAGTTGTTCCTCCTGCCTCACCGTATACCTGTATGTATGATCACCATTGTGGTTAATTCCCGCACACTTGATGTCAAAGTCTGGATTTTAGGCTGTTACGTATGCTCAATCGATCACGCGACTTCTGCTGTTTGCTTTCATCAGTTTCCTATTGCACTCTCCTTCAATGCCAAGCCTGATTGCCTGTTTATCCTGTTGGTGCGTCTTTGCTTGCGTGGTTCTGCCTGGCATGACGTGCAAGCTCGTCTCTTGTGTCAAATGACATTCCACATTCAGGACAATTGATAGTCCCCGTTGTTTCTGACATTGCTGACATTAATCAGCGCTGCATAATATTTAGCGGATTTTGATAGCTTCTACAGAATCAATTACCGAAATAATCTAAATAATGAAATGGTAATTTAGCATGAAAAATTATATGCAGACTATCCCACGCTTATATACACGTATACAATTATTATGATTATTTACTAGCCATAACTCTGTTCTTCCTCCAACGCTATACAACTGCAAGGGAAGGAGAAGGACGTAAATGTTCTAAGCAAACTATATTCAGCTTTGCATACTTGGTTGATGTGTGAAAAAGCGGATTTACGTTTTGAAAATATCGAGCATCTAAAACCAATCTAGAAAGCGATAGAGAAATGAAATACAGAAATAAACCATCCAATAAACAATAAAAACCATTAATGCTTACTGCGGCGGAGAATGCACAGAAGTGGAAGGAGAAGGACTAGAATCCGCAAATGGCCCCTGTTCCCAAGATCGAGTCGTTGGCAGGCATAGAGTGCTACTGCACAGGCTTTGCCGGGACAGGCGGATCAATCAAGCAGGGGAATGAAGGTTTTCTCGTATCAGAGATGGTTGACCAGTCGCTTGATATATCGCCATCATACGACAGTGGACACCGCTACCCGCTCTATGTCCTTGAAAAGCATGGCATCGACTCAAACCACGCCTTATTTGAAATTGAGCGTGACCTGCACTTGAGGCTTAGAGTAATGGGGATAAAAGATGCCAAGGCTGTTACAACACAGTACGCCGGCATGGAGAGGATAATGAGAAATCCTCCAGCAGAGTTAAAAAGCAGACACACACGCCTCACACTGAAAGGTTTTACCAAGCATCCACTTGAGAAGAAGTTCCTTGCTGGCAACAGTTTTGAGATAATCATATACCATGCCCACTCTTCAGACCTCTCTAGCTTTGTTCCAGAAATTGGAAGGGTTGGCAACTTTTACGGCCTGCAGAGGTTTGGCAGCGAAAGGCTTGTGACTCATCTTGTAGGCAAGGAAATTGTTAAGCGTAACTTTAAGCGAGCAGTGGAGCTACTACTCTGCTACACTACGGAATTTGATACAGAGATGAGTAGGGAGATTAGGATCAGATCTGCTGACCCAAGCAACTATCGTCAGGTTCTTAAGATACTGCCAAGAGGCATGGACATTGAGCGGCAGGTGCTAACAGCGCTTGTCGCCGGCAAGGACACAATTGCAGCGTTGCGCGCAGTGCCAATCACGATCCGGAGATTGTTTGTCCAAGCATATCAAGCATATATCTTCAACAGATGCCTCAGCAGAGCCATCGTAGGAGGAGAAGATTTGCTGCGGCCGAGATCAGGCGATCTTTGCTTTGAAATGGAGGGTCTAGCTACCTTTGGTAGAATAATCAAATACAATCCTGACTCGACAAGGAAGTTGGTTCCTGCAATAAGGATGGCAGGATATAGCTTTCAACCCGGCAATGGCAGGTTTGAAAACACTACAAGAGCAGTAATGCATGAGGAAGAAGTGACTGCAAAAGACTTTTACATCAAGGAGATGCAGGAGCTGAGCCACCAAGGAGGCTTTCGGCAGGCATCGCTCTGGTGTATGGATTTTTCGTATAAGCGAGACCCGCTGACGGTGT
>JALZFN010000265.1 GCA_030861545.1 Thermoproteota archaeon
TCGACTGGTTTTACCCTAAGAACGTCTGGACCGAGGGCAGTGCAAATTTCTACACAGAGTGCACAGCCAATGCATCTTTGCTCATCTACGTCCGGAAGTATAGCAATTGGCATCAATAATTCACTTAAACGTCACTATTGTTCGAAACTATTTAAACACTATGGATATTGCAAAACGCTGTTATAACATGTGACACAGGACAGCTATATTCTTCTGCTGTAATTGAATAGTGACTGAATAAAAAGAAAGAAAAAGGATACTTTGTCTTATTTGTTCATTCTAAGTACATCAACCTGGCCACTATGCAGCCAATCCTTCAGCTCATCATGCGTTGGCTTGGCGTCGTGTTTGCCTGCCAAATGAAGATGCAGAAGAACATAGTTAACCTGGTTGAGTAAGGGCTTGTTTGATTCGTCACCTTTGCGAGCTTTTTGCTTAAGGTCCGCAGGAACCGTATTCCACCATTCTTCAAACTTTCTTGCCATACATCTCATAGACGGCACTAGCGGGTACTTTAACGTTTCATTTGAAAGCAATAGGAGTCGAATCTTTGTTGATATGAAGACTAGAAAGCAGAAAATATGACCAGCTAGCTATTTTAGGGCAATGTGCTATGGTAGTATAACATTAGTATTCAATAGTGATTGAGCGTGGAGGAAGAACAAAGAGAACAACCCATCATAATTCCATATAAGGATAACTTGCCGCTGGTTTGCGTAGGACTCATAGATGCAGGCAGCAATAAGAAAATAGTCGTCGATGCTCACTTAGATTTTGCTTCATCAAAGACAATCATTCCTACGTTTATTGCAAACGAGATGAATCTTTCATTCGCTGGAAGTGACGAGACGGTAACGGGCGCAGGAATAATCTATATACCTTACTATGAAGTCTCAATCGAAGTTTTTGGAAGAGCATATGATAATGTCCATGTAGGTTGCCTTGACTTACCTGAGCGCACACCGGCTAAGGCGCTATTAGGACGCGACATACTTGACAATTACCGAATATGCCTTGATGGAATGAGAAAGGAAATTAGGGTTTGCTAAAAGACTCCTGTTGGCGTAGGCTAACTAACAAATGGCATGGATAGGTTCTCGTGCCAGCAGAATTGGTTTAAGCTGCATCCATCATTCCAATCTTCCTGAGAATCTCTTATATTTAGTCATTCAAGCAGTCGATCTAGTTCGATCTCAATCCTTTAGCTACTTGATTATTCCTTCAATCCTTGATCCATGCTTTGCAGCAGTGTCAGATGCTAAAGCACCTATAACTAATCGAGAACATCTTTTTTGCGTTTCAAACACGGCCATGAAATGCCTTGATATAATATCCAGGAGCAAAATGCGGATTGAAAATATATCGCTCAATCACATTCTTAAATATCATCATCGCACCTGGCCCATTCTATGAAAGATTCATAGCTGAGCTGCCGCACGATAGTCCTGCCCAGAAACTGAGGTACTGATAATGTTAAAAATATCCCATTGTCATAAATTGGCAGTTGCTAAGCAATAAGATCGCAATCACTGGTGGTTCAATCGAAGGCTCCCCCTTGATTTCGAAAGACGAAAGAGGCTCTCGAGCAATTGATATTTCAACGAACATAGCAAGCGGAGAAAAAACTATCAGCGTGATAGATGTCAAGGCATACGCCGAAGTGGTGCTACTATAATGTCTCTTACTAAAGATACAGATAAAGCAGACCCAGATGAGCTGGCAGAGCAGGAACAGGATCTCCCGCCAGAAATAGAGCAAAGGAAGCGCAAGGGAATGCTTCGGACAGGTTATACCACTGGCACGACTGCGACTGCTGCTACAAAAGGAGCACTCTATGCTCTTATCACCGGCAAGGCAGTGAACCAGGTCACTGTATCATTGCCGAAGGGCGGAATGGCCAAGTTGAGAATCGCTTGGACTAAGAGCGGAAGTAGTGGGGATAAAATTACGTGCGCCGCTATAAAGGACGGTGGAGATGATCCTGACGCCACTCATGGAGCGGAAATATGCTCAAGTGTGTCATTCGACAATAATTGTCCCGGACAGATTAATATTGATGGTGGAAAGGGTGTAGGAAGAGTCACAAAGCCAGGGCTGGGGCTTGAAATAGGCAAGGCTGCTATCAATCCCACACCTATGAGGATGCTAGAACAGGCGGTTCGCCAAGTCGCCAGCGAGCAGCTCAAAAATCAAGGTGTTAATGTAGAAATATCTGTTCCAAAGGGTGAGGAGATTGCCAAAAAGACGGACAATCCACGTCTGGGCATCGTAGGTGGCATCTCGATACTTGGCACCACAGGCTTTGTTTTGCCATACTCGACGGCATCATTTGCCGCTTCAATAAGACAAGGTCTTGATGTTGCAATCGCGATGGGCTCTAATACAGTAATCCTTAGTACAGGAGGCAGGAGTGAAGATTTTGCCAAGGATTTATTCAAGCTGCCAGACGATTGCTTTATCCAGATCGGTGACTTTGTTGGATACTCGATAAAGCAATGTGCAGAGAAGAACATGATAAAAAAAGCTATCATTGCAGGCTTTATCGGGAAGCTCACAAAAATCGCGATGGGTATCAAACAGACGCATGTCGCTGGTTCCCATGTCGATATGGAGTTCATGGCCCAGGTTGCAGCTGCATGCGAAGCTTCGCCAGCGGTGGTCGAAGAGATCCTAAATGCAAACACTGCGAGGCACGTTTCAGAAATAATCAAAAAGAATAATATCGCCGGCTACTATGACCATATATGCAAGAAGGTGTATGAGCATATGCATGAGCATGCAAAGGGGAGGGTCCAGATTGAAGTCATATTGTTCGAATTTGATGGCACAGTAATTGGTAGACATCCAAAGACAATGAGCAATTAGTATTATCAATAGTTCTTCTTCTGTTGTCTGAAATTCATGCGAGCTCCAATATTTTCTGAATAATGCAGCGAAAACATTAGATACAGCGAAAGGTTGACAAGTACCCGGAAATTACAGAAGAAAGTGCTCGCACGGCATGCGCCTCGGCATTTCCTCTTGACAAGCGTCGAATAGTGATAAAGGTGCATACTCTTCTGAATTTTTCAAATACACACGAGGAATTTGTACTAGAATCTGATATGATCTATGTTTTGATTTTTTGTCAGGTCATCTCATCTTTATCAATTTTCGTCTTTTCCGTCTCTGCTTCATTGGACTAGCAATATCGTTATACATTCATCAATTCTGGGTCTTATAGCTAACGCTATAAGCTTATGTTGCAACTTGCGTTATAGTCTTTTTCTTTGATGCAAATGAGATACCAAGCGCAATGAGGTAAATCGAAATCCCGAGGATGAGGGCATAAGATGAACCGTACATAATCCCAAGTGCTATGGCAAGGACCGCCCCTAATACAGAGAATGCGCCATTGATGGCCCACATCCATGGTACGTATTCTGGCAGGTGTGCCTTTAGTAGCCGTACACCTGTGGGAAAAGGCATGCCCATGAGGAATCCGATAGGAGCCAACACAGCGGCACTAATTGCTGCTTTAACTTCGAAGGGTTCTGCAATAGTAGAATATACTATTGGCGGTAAGAATATCACGTATAATATCCCAAGGCCTGCGACACCTGCTATTACGAAAACTAGGTTTTTCATATTGTTTCTGGCAATTCTTGAACTAAGTAGGCTACCTGAACCACTTGATAAAAGCAGAGTAAATAATAATATCGCAAACGTCATCGTTGGATTGCCTAGGAGGAGAATGAGCTTTTGGAAGAGAGCAAGCTCTATTAAGATAAAGCCCAAGCCTAGGGCAGCAAAATATGGTATAACTGTTGCAATCCTGAGTTCACTTTTTTCTGTAATTATCATTGCTGCTCTTCTCATCCAGGCGAAAGGTATCAGCAAGAAAATTATTACAATCCCTATGCTGGCATAGAGTAGTGCCTCTACAGCATAAGGTAGGGGCTTTTCAAATGATAAGAAATAGGGATTGTCATCTGTTACGGGAAAAACCTTTGTTTTAAAGAGATCATAAAATTGTTCAAGGTCGATTTTTCCGTTGAGAAGCGCGGGGTAGGGCTCTCCCATTATTTGCCCGGGGACTAAGATAGGCTTGTAGCCGTATTGAGAAAATGATTCTGAAAAGAATTTGATTTCCTCGTCCGTAAATGGTGCCTTTGAAAAAATGACCATTGTCACACTGGGGTCTTGTGTGTAAGAATCGGATGTCACCATAATTAGATGCCTGTATAGCTGATCCTGTGGCACGCCATTTTGCTCAAGTAACTTAGCATAAGTAGTAACAAATCTCGGGGCGTCGATTAGCCACCTGACTGTAACGATCTTCCCTCTGTCAGTTAGATGGTCATAATATTGCTGGAACCCTTGAACTGTATATAGAAAGTTTTCTGATACACTCAGACCGCCTGAGGAGACAGAGGCCCAGGTATCAACAAACGGGACATAAATTATATCATACTTATCAGAAGAACGTGTAATGAAGCTTCGCCCTTCATCAACATGAGAGCTTACATATTGATGCGAATACACATTTCCAGCTCTCTCACCATAGCTTTTGACAGTGTCATAAATTATTGGGTTGATCTCTACTGACGTGACATCTTTGCTGCCACTAACTAAAGCCGCAACTACGTCTCTGCCTCCACCCGATCCGATTACCAGAACTTTTGGATCTTGCATCATTTTGAAGGGTAGATACTGCATCCATGTAGAAAGCTCTTGTCTGCTTTCAATGTTACCGTCCCATGATATTATATTAGTACCAGCGCCGCCATCGATAAAGACCTTTGCGACAAGGCCCTCACTGCCTTCACCTCCTTCCACTACATCTATTCTAGAGAATGAGTTCCATTGTGTCTTGACTATTTTTGATCCGGGATGGTCCCGCAGGTACATTGGAAGGTCCTTGTGTGCCGTAGGATCTGTGGGTATCGCGAATGTTTGCGTAGCATAATTAACGAGGAGAAGAGATATTGCAAACCCCACAAAAATAAAGCTGACAATAAGTTTTCTCGTATTCTTTGCAAGTAAGGAAAATATAGTAGCACTTATGGCGGATATCAGTCCAACTATCAGGTTTGCACCTTCACCTCCCGTCAGCATTAAAAACAAAACTACCAGAAAGGCTCCAGCAGATGCACCAACTAAATCTGCTGCATACAGCCTTCCCGCTACAGAGCCAAAGGCACTAAATGCAGCAGATATTATGATTCCAATGAAAAAAAATGGGACGGAAAAAAGCGTCATAAATAATGGAAGAAAGATTATCTGCGAGGCAAGCACGTGCATAACAAAGAGCGTTAAGGGGATAAAGATCGTTATCCCCCATGCAGAGAATATAGTAAGATTTTCTGCCCATTTGCCCCTCATCTTAGTTACTCTGTGCTGTACAACTAGGCCTGAGGCTCCCAGGCCGAGAAGGGCTACAGAGACGGCGACAAACGCAAAGTGATACCAAATAGCTGCGGAAAATATTCTTGTAATCGACACTTCCAGGACTAGGCCAGATAAAGCAGTAAGGAATATTCCGGCAAACAACAGCTTCCGATTGACCAAAACTGGTATTGCTTCCGAACTGGCCATATCCTTTATTACCTAGCTCATGTTTTGTCTGAGTTTTAAAAACCTTATGAATCGGAATTACTCACTCGGATTCCGATTTCACTTCCTTCATAGTTCTCTACCATGCTGGTATACGGATAAAGGCCTAGGTCAAAACTAGTCACATTTCCTTTGAATAATGCAATTGTGGTCGTCTTGTTATAGAGTCTATGGAGCAGCGTGCTATCCTCGTTACCGATATCGAGCTTAAACCTCGGATCGTCGATTAAGAGAAGTCTGCCGTTGTCATCACCGACGGAGGAATAAAGCATATCACGATAATCGGATAGGACGTGACCGTTGTTAAATACGTATTTAAATATCCACGAATAAACAGGATTGGAGACTACAGTCGGCTCATCAGTACTTTTTGCCAAGTAATTAGAAACGTAAGCAGCTGATTCAATCTGAGCGGATGTAACATTTGTGATAATGAGCAAAGTAGTACTGGTCAATCCAAAAACTGCAATCGAAGAAAGTAGGGTAACTCTGATCAGCTTTTGTTTAGTTTCCTTGATTCTGTCTAAAATATCAAACACTAGTTTAGCCGATCCCATGCACAATGCGGGCAATATGGGAACCCAGTAAAAGAAGTTAGCATATCCCATAGCAGCAAGGAATGCTATGAAGGGGAGGATCCATAAAACAATGATATAATCTCTTTTTATGAAAGAATTAGCAAGCCCTGCAAAACCCGCTACAAAAAGAATAGGATCGGTGATTGCTAATAGGAATATAATCCAAGGCAGCCCTGCGTTATCCCTATTTATTTGCCACATTACATCATTTGTCCAAGAGTCAAATCTACCAGCTACTACGCTTTGGGCGGGCCAGATTAGCGGTATCAATATCACAGGGATTAGCCACATTACAAGAGATCTAAAGCTCTTGTTGTTTCGGTAGATTAAGAATCCAACCAACGGGATCATGGTAAATGCTGGAATCTTTGTAAAAATCGCTAATCCAAGGAAGACTCCTGATAGTAAAATCAGCAGACTGTTTGTTGTCCTTCCCATCGACCTTATAGAAGTATAAAGCGCGAGCAGTATCGACGAGAGCAGAAGAGGCAAGAGAAGGGAGTCTAGTAGTATCATTCTCGTGAACCATGTCGCAGGCATCACGGCAAATAGAGTTGACCCAAATAGTGCAACATTTCTGTTATAGAGTCGCTCTGAAATCTTGTAGATAAGAAATGTATCAATTATCGCCAATATGCCCATCAACGCCCTCGGAACAAGATATAGTAATTCTATTGAATGTAGGTCAGCAGAAGAATTCAGTGAATCCGGATATCCAATAACCGTTAGCATACCAGCCAAGAAGATCTGTCCAAAAAATGGATGGTCATAATAATATGCCTCTTGAGGCCCGAGTCCTTCCATCATATGCATGGCTCTTCGCATGTATACCCCTTCGTCATAAAAGAGATTAGGAAATCCCGCAGGGTTCCACAGGTGTGTATAGGCAGACAATACTATCGGTAACAATACAAGTGTCGCCGAAATTGAGTAAGATTGTCTAGATAGAAGACCCAAACCCTTTAATTCATAATCAAGAAAGCAAGAGTATTATTATCATTTGCTAGTATGCAAAAGATTATTTCCTATTTATTTCTGCTAATACTCTCTTATGGTTACAAAAGTGGCCATTATCGCCATCACGAGACATGGGATCGCAATAGCGCGCAGAATAAAGCAAAAAATGCCAGAAGCCGAGATCTATGTGCCGCAAAAGCATAGCGATGGCGGCAGTGACATCAACTGGTATTCAGAGCAGAGTACACAACTCGTTGGCGACCTTTTCAAGACACATAACTCCCTGATCTGCATATTTTCTCTTGGCGCTGTCATCAGGATGGTTGCTCCCCACCTTATTGACAAGAAAAGCGATCCTGCGGTAATTGTAATTGATGATAAAGCGAATTACGTTATAAGCACACTCGCAGGCCACCTAGGGGGAGCAAATGCGCTCGCAAGGCTGGTAGCTTCATTTCTTGACGCGCAGCCGGTAATCACAACTGCAGCGGATGTAAACGAGACCATTGCAGTCGACCTGCTAGGAAGGGAGTTTGGCTGGACTATTGAAAATTTTGAGAACGTAACTAAGGTGAGCGCCAGCATGGTCAATGAAGAAAAAATAGCGATATATCAGGACTCAGGTGAAAAAAACTGGTGGAGGGGCTCGTTCCCTAGGAATACTACTTTGGTTGAGAGTCTGGATCAAATAGGTTCACCGCAATATAAGGCCGGGCTTATAATTTCTGACCGAGTAGTCACAGATCCTGCTATTGTAAACAAATCGGTCATCTACCGACCCAAGTCGCTGGTCATCGGACTGGGGCTGCATTGGGATACAAGCAAAGACACAATAGAGTCTGGTATCAATACTGTACTCAAACAAGAAGGACTATCTTTTCAAAGTGTTAGGAATATTGCCTCAATTAAGCGCAAAGCAGACATAAGAGGCCTTGAAGAATTCTCAAGGCAGTATGGTATAT
>JALZFN010000269.1 GCA_030861545.1 Thermoproteota archaeon
GATAATAATTTCTGCATCTCTGTCGTTTTTTCAATCATCCAGCCTACTACATCATAATGTACACTTTTAGACGCTGGCAGTACAGCTAATACTTTGACGTCTGTTAACCTTTCAATAACTTCCACTATCTTTTGTTGTACTATATTATTTTTTTTTGACATTTTATTCATGATTATGCCTCTGATATTCAGGCCAAACTGCCTGCAGGCCATTACCGTAAGCACGGTGTGATTGAGCGTCCCTAGCTTAAATGTCGAGACGATCAGTAAAGGCAATTGCGTTAGCCTTGCAAAACTTGCAACTGACTCGCTTTCTGTCAATGGAACCATAATGCCACCGATACCTTCAACAATGAGAAAATCGTGTTTTCTGCCGAGGTTGTGCAATGTTTGCAGCGCTGTGTCAATACTCACGGGAGGCTGACGCTTTAACTTTGAAGCGACGAGAGGAGAGCAGGCTATTGAATAGAAAAAAGGATTAAGCTCAGAGTCAGGATCGTTCACCTGAGAAGCCTTCGCAAGTATTGCCGTATCCTCAGATCGGTATTTCTTTGAAAAAACTCTGTTTGCAGTGGCAAAAGGCTTCATTACGCCAACATCTATACTTCGCTTTCTTAAAGCCCATGCAAGTCCTGCAGCTACTGTAGTCTTGCCGACTCCCGTGCTTGTTCCGGTTATGAAGATACCATGCATGAAAATGTTATTAGTCCTTTACGTCGAGGGTGCATTTAATTGAATTGAACCTAAAAAATAGCGACAAAGAGTTTGTGTGGCATCCCTACACTCAGATGAGTGACTGGCAAAAATGGAATAACAGAGTTATCGTGAAAGGAGATGGTTTTTACTTGATTGACAGCAATGGTAGAAAATACCTCGACGGCATTGCCAGCATGTGGTGCAACGTATGGGGCCATGGCCACAATGAAGTTGTCGAAGCCATGATAGAACAGCTAAACTATTTACAGCATTCTACGCTGTTTGGCTTCGCTAGCGGGCCATCGGCGAAGCTTGCCGAGTCGCTTGTAAGGCTGGCCAAGGGAATGAACAAGGTCTTCTATACGGATAATGGGTCAACAGCTATTGAGGTTGCTATGAAGATGTGTCGCCAGTACTGGTATTATAAGGGTAAAAACCGGAAAAAGGAATTCATCTCAATTGAAAACGGCTATCATGGAGACACGATCGGTGCCATGTCAGCAGGCTACATTGAAAAATTTTTTGGCATATATAGACCGCTATTATTCGATGTCCATAGGATTCCAAGTCCCCTTCTCTATGGAAGCCGGTTTGAAAATGAAAGCGACCTCGTAGAGTGGTGCCTTGAGAGAGCAGAGACCATCCTTAAAAAACATCATCATCAGTGCGCCGCACTAATAATGGAAAGCGGCGCTCAGATCGCTGGTGGCGCGATAATTTATCCTGAGGGCTATCAGAAAAAAATAGCTAACCTCTGTAGAAATTATGACGTCTTGTTGATCCTCGATGAAATTGCAACAGGGTTCGGTCGACTAGGGAATATGATCGAGTATCTTGCACAAGGATCACAACCAGACATTGTTTGTTTCGGAAAGGCATTAACTGCAGGGTATTTCCCCCTTGCAGTCACGCTTGTTACCGACCGAATATTTGATGCATTTCTGGGAAAATATTACTATAACAAGCAATTGTACCACGGCCACACCTTTTGTGGTCATCCTGTCGGATGTGCCGCGGCGCTCGCAAATATCGAATTTTATCAAAAATGCAATCTAATACAAAAAATCCGCATGAACGCCAAGTATATAGAAAGAAGACTTCCTGAATTTTTAAAATCACAAATAGTGGCAGATATCCGACACAAGGGTGTACTCGCAGGAATTGAGCTCGCAACAAATAACAAGCCTCTTATGGTTTTGAAAAATAAAAAGAGGACAAACTACTTTATAATGCACGAATCGCTAAAAATGGGTGTCCATCTGAGGCCACTTGCCAATATAATGATGATAATTCCACCTCTAGCGATTGGAAAAAGGGATCTTGAGAAGCTTCTTGATGTGCAACTTAAAGTGTTAAGAAAAATAGAAAGGCTATCTTAATTGCCTCAAGTTCTTGTAAAGGGTAGCTTTTGAAATCCCAAGGCTTTTTGCTATCGTTGTTTTCGAATTATTTTCTGCAAGCAGAATGATAAGCTGGTCCTTATTTATTGTCTTGTGAGGTCGACCAATGCCTTTTCCTGCAGCTCTGGCTCTCTCCATGCCATCCTTTGTCCTCTGCACAAGAAGCTCCCGTTCTCTCTCCGCAGCCCACGTCAAGATTCCGATCATGAGTTTCCTGATACTAGATTCCGTTGTTTGAAGAAAAGATTCTCTGGGCGAGCAAGAGATTAAAGATGCATAATGTTCTACTGCCTTTATTGCATCGAGTGTGTCCCAGAAAGTTCTACCTACTCGTGATAATTCATATACCAAAACCGCGTCAACTCCTGTGATCTTTATGAGTTCAAGCATTTCTTGAAAACCGCTTCTTTGGGTAGCTGGAACCCTACCGCTAATCGCAGGGTCTTCAAAGAAATCAAGGATTTGGTAGTTGTTTTGTTGAGCCCACTTTTCAAGTGCTATTTTTTGGTTCTGGACCGTCTGCTCTTCTGTGCTCACGCGCAGGTATGCGAAAGCATATTTCATACCCAAGCGTATCTCATATATTATAACTACTTCCTTGTCAACAAAATTGTTCAAAAAGGGGTAAATCATTAAATAAACGTGCCAGCTCGAACTGAATCTAAATCAAGGTAAAAAAATGGTGCTCATTTTTGTCCAGTCTAGAAAACGTTCCTTTTTTGAACGATCCCATAAAGCTAGAATGGATGACGGAAATCGGCGTTTCCGTCTTTGGCACTGGCATCAAAAGATCTATCAATAACCGTCGATTTTTGGCCCGTTAGGCCCTCCTTTTTTGCTCGGATCTTCGTAATAATGAATAGACATATCAAAGATAGGAGACCCCGGTATTTCTAAATTCGAATTTAGAAATAACTTAATGCAAGAGAGGCCTCGAACCGAAATTTTAATTAGCGGCTTCTTAGGTGCATGACTTTATGGTAGATTCGGCCTTCATCCGCGATTATATGGAAAAAGTCTTGAGAGGGGCTGCGATTACATTTGACGAA
>JALZFN010000275.1 GCA_030861545.1 Thermoproteota archaeon
GTATACACGCTGCATAAAGCGCTGCTAGCAGACCGTCCGTTGAATGGTAAATGAAGTAAGTTCCAAGCGATATCGTAATAGTCCCACGTGACATGAGGCAACCAAAGGGCATGTACTACTGGCTCAGTTCACTAAGCAGATACTCTCTATGCACAGCTGCAATATCATATATTCTGACAATATTTGGTTTTCTTTTCTAATCTGAACTCCTCCTTAAGTTATCCTCGGCTCTGTTCTATCTTGCCAACAATCCAGGCAAAAGTTGCCCTCATCTTGAAAAATTACAGCTTCCTGATTGCATACATCACAGATTATCCTAATCTCTGTCGGTAGCATGCTCAAACTTGTGTGCGCTTCTTGAAGATAGAGGTCTAACATTTACGCGCTCCTCTTCGATAATCTCGTCTTCTCCTGTATCTTAATTGTCTATTGCAGCACGGACAGCGAATGGCATCTGATTCAAAATATTTGGTACACTTTGTGCAGTATCTAAGTCCTAACACATATGGACTCGGAGATGGAAAGCAGGGATATGCAAGTTTATCACATAAGTTTCTACATGGTGACATGTCTGTTAAGCTAAGAAAGGCTTGCTATAATGTAGCTGGCACTTAAGGGAGAGGGATGGATAGGATGAAATCGCATGCAATTACATGCAACAGAACAAAATTACTATGAACAAGCCCCCTTATTCCTATCCCAAGAATTGGGAGATAGCATGGCAAAACGAGATGGGGGAGGAAGCGATAGTGGTGCAGATCTTAAAGAGACGTACGATCCCACAAAGTTATCGCCACTGAAAAGCATTGGAGTACAAAAAGGCTACACATCGTCACTACACCAATAGAGACAATCCAAGGGGAGAAGTTCCTTGAGTTCTATGCGAGTCGTATGCCTCCTCGTTGTCAAAAGCAACCTGTTCAAAACATATTGTGTTTATCCCAAACGCAAAGCTTGTAAAATTGCACAGGTACACCCAAATACCGCTCGCTTTACTCCAATGTATGCAAGTCCAAAGGCTCTATGCATATTCGCTATACGCTCTTGCCTTACCAGAGCTAGTGAAGCTCTATTTGGACGGCTAGCCTCTTCTACTAAGACAAACTGATTAGAAATTCGACATCTTAATTTTTCCAGGATTGTAACTTTCGTCCTAAAAAATTCCGAGTTAGATGAATTACACTAGTGAGACCAGAAGGGAAATTCTGGCATTTGTATAGCTGTGTTTGCAACTCCTTAAAAGCTTGCTCCAGACTCGTGCGTTTGTCTCTATGCATTAAAAGGCTGCCTGCAAAAGATGTGGATAAATGTCTTAAGTCTTAATGTACGAAAATAATCTTATGACGGAATCAAACAAAGCCGAACGTGGATCTATGCGAAAAGAATTGAGAAAATTAGAGAATGAACGAAAAGAGGTTATCCGTGGCGCCAAGATAGACAAGGGGGAAGAATCCTCAATGATAGACTACAATACAGAAGATAGGCGTGCAGCCTCAAGTATAAAGATCAGTCCTACTGAGGTAAAATTGAGGGAACAGAAGATTCAGGACAGCTACAAAACACCAGAGCAGGTGTCTGACGAAGATTACAAGGTAGGTCCTACGAGTGCAGACGAAAAGAGGGTTAGGAGCGAGACGAAAGAATAGATACGATCTAGTGCTATAGAATTCCTAGGAATAACGATACACTTTGACCTAATACATTATTGGTAATACACTTTGTTGTGCGCGTATATGAAGAGCTATTGCTGATGGACAAGAAAGGAAGGCAATCCATCTGACACCCAGTCAGAGTGATGGATATGACAGCATTCTGTTTATTGAATTATAATCACAGTACTATGCATATCGATATATGTCGCTGTTGGGAGGATGTGTTCAAACCACTGCTATTTGATGATCCTTTGATACTGTTAATGGAACATAAGGCATGTTGAACTTCTATATAAAAGAGAAGGGCGACAAGCGCGCCTGTCTTGTACAAAAAAAGTACATGGTTGACCTTTTGGCTACTGAAAGCGAAGAATTAACATAATGCACAGTATACAAAGATAGGCAAAAGCTTGGATAGGAAGAACTACTAAGAAGTATTTGCAATAAGAAAGATCTAGGGGCTACGGCGTAGATTAATAGCAAAGCTCATGTCACGTGCAGCAACCCTTATGTCTACATTTGCATTGACAGAAATCTTATATGCAACAGAACATTAGATATTCCACCTAGGAGTGATACACGAGCACGATTTCCTTATCATGGGGACATACGATCATTTTATCCAGTGCAGGACCTGTGATGCTGTATACTGCATCCTCTGTGGAAAGAGAATCACAACAGTCGTTACTCGAGCGGATCACGGCGTCGGAAAATGTATTAGAAGAGATATGCAACGCCCCATGGTACCGTTCAAATAGAACCTTTCCAATAAATCAGTTAAAAATGCATGGAAATCATGAACTGAACTAAAATTTGCAATCTGTAATTGGATGATCTATTATCAACATGAATGATAAAAAAACAAGACTAGTCGCCCCTGCCCTGTCTATTGTTATCCTCGCTGTATCTTTTCTGCCAGGCTGGTCCCAATTAGATTCTTCTTCCAGCAATGAGCCAATAATGGTTGAAAGTGACGCTAACCTTGCGATTGAAAAGTACGCTGGGGGGATGGAATTTCCTTCAAGTATGGCATTTCTTGGCCCCGACGATATCCTGGTTTTGGAAAAGAACACCGGACAGGTAAAAAGGATAGTCAATGGTTCTATGCTTGAAGAACCGCTCCTAGATGTGCCAGTTGCAGTAAAAGACGAAAGGGGACTGCTAGGCATTGCGGTGACTAAAGATAACCAGCGTAATGCAACATTTGTCTTCCTTTACTATACTGAATCGTCCAGAGATGGAGACGACCTTGATGGAAAAGATCCTCTTGCTAATCGTCTCTACAGGTACGAGCTTGTAGACGGCAAACTAACTAATGGAAAACTCTTGCTTGATCTACCCGCCAAGGGAGCATCACACCACAATGGAGGACGAATAGTCATAGGACCAGACGACAATGTCTATGTAGTCGTCGGCGATTTACAAGATCCTGGACAGACTCGACTTAACCATGTAACCACTACCCAGAACGTACGTAATAGTTTGTATCCTGACGGTACGAGTGGAATACTGAGAGTAACCCAGGATGGCGAACCTGTTGGTAGTATTTTGGATGGAAGGCATCCTTTAGAATTGTATTATGCTTACGGAATCCGTAATAGCTTTGGTATTGATTTTGATCCTGTCACAAATAAACTATGGGATACCGAAAATGGCCCTGACTTCGCCGATGAAATCAATCTTGTAGAACCCGGCTTCAATAGTGGGTGGCGTCTAATTCAAGGAATGGAAGATGACGCTACTCGAATTAATCAATTAGTCCAGTTTCCTGGGCTATCGGCCACAGATAATAGCTTGGTAGGTAGGATTGAAGAATTCTGGTCTCAACTAACTGGAAAAGGCGGGGGAAAATACAGTAACCCGGAGTTTGTATGGAGTACTACTATTGCTCCAACAGCAATCAAGTTTTTCGATTCTACTGCATTAGGTGATAGATATGTAAATGATGCATTTGTTGCAAGCTTTAATACCGGCTACATATATCACTTCAAGCTAAATCAAGATAGGACGGGCTTTGTCCTTAGTGGCGACATTGCCGACGGAGTGGCGAACAACTTTAGCGAAGCCAATCCACTAGTATTTGCAAGAAATTTCGGCAGAATAACTGATATGGCCATCGGACCAGATGGCTATCTCTACGTTCTAACAATACACGGCTTAGAAGGAGCAATATATAGAGTTGTGCCAGTGACAATCAACTGACTATAGAACCATAGTTTGGCACTTACACAAAGATACTCTATTACCATTGCAGAGATGGCTGTTATTTCTTGAATCACTTCTTTATTATGATCAACGCTGCTCGACGAATCTCTAAATCCAGCTCAGGACCCTGTATTTGCGATTACTTGATAACACAAACCATTCTGGTCATGAGGCTCACCGGCTCTGATATCGCTCATATGATTGTTCTAGATTTGGTCGATGAAAGGAGAATTCCTTACAATGATTTGAGTTACTGTACTAATCCGACACTTTGGAGAAACTGTTGAATTTTCGCTGTTAGGTCCTTAGAAAACTCCAATGTTAATAATTCATACTGATTAATGATATTGAACCCTAGGCTATGCTGGCTTTGTAGCTGTCCTTTGATAATGCCGTTGTTCCCAGCACCAACCAAATCGCAGGTCTTCGTATCAATATTGAAATGATTTATGACTTCACAGGGGGTAATCTGCGCAACCTTTGTAATTATCAAAACAAACGCTATAGAAAAAATGATACCAACTAGGATGGCATCCCATCTTCTTCCACTTTTTCTTCTTGCTCTATCCTTCGTCCTTTGTTCTGATTGCTTTAGATTATGATTGTAATTATCCATTTTCACAAATTCTTATCTCCATAACGGTCTCCTGATACTTATTGCAGAATATAGCAATAGCCAGGAAAATACAAATGTTGAAAGTACCGTCATCAATGGCCTATATAGCCACTGGCTGCCAGTGCCGGGATTACGCAACCTAAAATCGATGCCATATATCATACCGGTGAATATTATTGATACTACGTAAAAACTCCCCGTATAGTAGTCACTGGAAAGAAGGGGCAACAGAAGCAATGACTTGATCACGATGTATGGTCTGATAATTTTTAGGGTTAACTGTAAATAATACAATAAAGCAGCAAAAAAAGGTCTCCTCCAGTATACTCGTCCTGTAGAAAATATGCTCCTGATGAAGCTTTTTCTCCATCTGATCTGCTGTCTTATTAACGCTGTAAAAGTTTCAGGGGGTCCAATGTAGACTCGGACATGCTGACTATACTTTAGCCTCCAGCGATACCTTGATTTGTCTTCTATGGCGACAGTGGGATCAGAGGATCGTTTCATTGATTCAAAATCATCCTTGCCAGTTGATAACATGGATAAATAGATCAATGACATGTAAGAATAAGCATCAGGTTTCTGAGCCTCATCGCTAAGTGATTTCTTATCGGACGGTGGATTTGCTCCGAGAACATATGCCGTTAGACGTCTATCGGTAGCGAATTTGAATTCTCTTCCCAGGAATCTATCATGAGCCCATGCATGGATGTAGGGCTGTACCGCTTTTCTTCTAAATGCAGTAAATGCTCCAGAGCAACAGGTGAGCGAAGAAAAAGAGCTTTCCATACCTTTGATTATTCTAAATTGACCATCATACCAGACATCTTGTAATTTCTCTAATGCATTTCCGTTCTTAGCGTCTCTGACTCTGCCGTGCGCAGTTACCGCACCTATTTTCCGATCTGACAAGAAGATCTTGACGGCATTTTCTACAGCATCATTCGCCATGTTGCAATCACTATCCATAAAAACAAATATCTCACCTTTGGCGATATCTATCGCCGTTTCAATAGCCTTTTTCTTGCCTATGCTTTTTGATAAATGGATAACATGCAAGTATGGGTATTCCTTATGCATTTGATCCAACATGACAGGAGTCTGATCAGTGCTCCCATCATTTACAATTATAATCTCTTTGTGCGAGTATGTTGATTCAACGCATGACTGTATACATCTCTTGATGAATGCCTCTTCGTTCTTAACAGGTACAATTATCGTGACAAGTGGCTTGGTGATTTTCAGATTGATGAGATTCTCAGCCTTATAGTAAGGATCTCTGTATCTGGTGTATGCAATAAGCAAAATACTAAACAGAACAAAAGTTGTGGTAAAGCTATAAGCGCCCACAACGATGTCAAGTACAAATAACATCATGTAAAATTTGACCACGAGTATGCTAAAAACAGCTGCTAGTATAGCGTAACGTACAACCCATCGCTTCTTACTTAATTCGCTTGTATGTTTAGTCTTTTGTTCTAGAGTCATTCCGTCGTCTTGCTCCTTTGGCTAAAATTAGCATGCAATTGTTTAGAGTCAATTCTTGTAACTGATCGCCTACTCTGTTTCTGTATATACCACTACCACCTAACGGTCTTTATTACCTCAAATGATTCCGCATACTTTGCGTTCATTTGGTATCCTCTGTAGCTACATCTTCCAAGGACCGCGTTTATCCAAAGGTGCCCCCCTCTGATCTTCTGTGATTCAAAACATTCTAAAGCATTTGCTTTTATTTCCAATGAGTCAGTGATGTCAACATAAAGCTGCGGCCTAAATGCATTCTCTGTAACTCCCCCAGGAATTGTCGTTTCATACATAAAGAGGTTGCTCACATCTCGCCCTGCAGCAATAACAGCCCTTGTCAATATATGATGATCCTGATGGGAATCTCCTACCCATTGAGTGAAAACAGCTTCTGGCTGGTATTTGTTAATAATTCCATCTAATAGACCGACAAATTTTCTCCCAAAGGTGACCTCGTCAGGAGAAAGATCTAGGAATTCTGGAGAGGCAACTCCCATAATCTTTGCAGATGTGATCGCCTCTTGTCGTCGTTGATCTTTGTTATCTATCTTTGTAAAATTTGGTAAAGTTGCAATTACCAGATGTACATCATAACCGCTCCTAGCAAGTTTGGCAACCGTGCCTCCCATGCCAATTTCGATATCATCTGGGTGTGCACCAAACGCTACTATGGATTGCTTAGTTTTGCTCAATACGTTTTTCACATTCTCGCTTTCTATGCACTATTCATTGTTGTAGTATCTGCAATTTGGCCTCTTGGACCCTTTATAGTAGGCGAGGCAGTCACAGCGTATCGCCTGTATTCGTCGTCCGCTTCTATCGCCGCGGAAATTATTCTACTTCTTACTAGGTTTGAAGAGTTCAAGAACATCTTTGTGTCTTTTGGGAGGCAGTGTCCACCTATTCCCTCACGAGGTTCTAGAATGTTGACATTCCATTTTGTATTAAGGGCTTTGCGTAGTTCCCAAAAGTCTACACCGTTAGCTTGGGCATAAAGGAAAAGCTCCTCTGCAAAAGCTATCTGCAGGTATCTGTGGGAATTCTCAATTATTTTGGTCAATTCTGCTAGTTCTATTCGAGAAAGCGGCAACATTGGCACGCCTAAACCCTTAGGTGTCTTTGAATCTCCATTTGCTGAATCGCTACCTGTAAAGAATTGCATTCCTAACTTCAAGCAGCAATCGTAGACTCCGCCTATTACACGCGGTTGATTGACCCCGTGGTCGCTCTCTTCAGCGGAATACCATCTATGCGGTGCGTGTACCACATGCAACTTATGGCCAACTATCTCACAAAATTGCCTTGACGTTCCTTGCGGGACAGTACTCTCTATTACTATCAGAGCACCTTCCTTCGCTTCCCGAGATAATTTATTGGCCACTGCTATTAGGCCAGTAGTATCTGGCATAAACATATCCTCAGAGTTGTGAGTTGATATACAAACCATGTAAATATCAAATCCTGAAAAGTCAGCAGCATTTTTTAGCCCAATTTTCAATTCTGCGCGATCTCGAGCCGCCGGACTTATATCATATCCATAGACGTCATACTCTGCTTGCTTCTTTATGTAAGAAGCGACCGCGAATCCTATTTGACCCAAACCGATGACCAGTACTTTATTGTTTTTTTTTATTGTTTCATTTTCAGTCGGCATTAATGTTTTCACAACAATTGCAACCATAGTATATTAATACATTAGGCAGGATTGGTAGAAGAGAATATTCCGTTGTTAGAACTATATTAGATTCATTATAATGATTTTATTCTCCGATTTCAGAAATAAACAAGATAAGTGCCATCTCCCCGGCAGCATCATCATGTTATTTCATCTTTCGGGTCCCATAACATTTTCCGAGGAACCAATTTATTAGGAAAGATTTAAGAATAGTAAGAACAATGGGCACTGTGCTTGTGCCTTATAGTGTTATGGTAGGATGGCCTTTTTCTCAAAGGCTAAGCCACTGACATTGAATTGTTCATTGTCCCAATAAAACCTGACAATTAATCTTCTTCCCAATAAGTTGGTGCTGGGCAGAACAAGGCATTTGTTAATGACATCTCAATTCGACTGGCTCAAATTTGCTCATGTACTAGGGTAACTTGTATCGTTGTATGGGTCAACCCAGGACCCGCGCTCTGTTCATGTGGAAGCTGTACGGTACAACTTGAAGCTGATCCATTTTTCCGTTACTGATCAAGTTACAAGCTCCTCAGATTAGATGAAAAGAAAGGCCAACCTACTCTTAACGAAATCGATCATCACACACCCAGCTTTCGTCGTCCGCCTCGCAATACACATTGGAGTCTGTCTTCTACACTCTTTGCGCCAATACGACAGAGTATCTCTCGACTCTCAATTAGCTGACATACGCTGTTATCTCGACATTCTTGTGACCCGCATCTTCGGCTAGGGTTGTAGAAAATTGATATAGCTCAAATCATAACAGAAGATGACGATAGCCAGCCGAATAAACTACGTGGTATTATTTTTTACATCACACAGGGGATAGGCCTTTTCTTGCTCATTGTTACATTACTCGCTTTCAAGAGTATCAAAGATGCGACTCCTGCTACAGTTCTCAATGATCTATCTGGCCTTAATCTTGACGATATCTTAAGTTGTCATCCAACTTGAGTGTAAATGTTAATCAAAAGTCAGCTCAGTCTCTTTTATCACAACTCGTCCGTTAATGGCAAAACAATGTTCAGCGTCTGAGCACATTCCTTATGATAATATTTTTTCCTTTTCCCATTACTCACAATTTGTTCATCTCCGGCAAATTCCTTTCCACAATATCTGCACTTACCGCTTTGTTTTACGACAATCGTCTGGCTAACCCGTGCTGGGCCTTTGTTAATATAGAAGATACGCGAGGGCATTTTTTATATTCGATTACAAAACGAGCGCCACGCAATATTAAAGAGTGAGTAGGGATTCCTTATAAAGCGCGATATCTCATATAAGAAATAGCGGCAATTAGCTAATTTTATTCTTCACCAGGACAGATCTATTGGACAGTTCCCAAACATAGAAATTATAAAGATTTTTGTACATGCACGGAGACTGTGAAACCGTTATT
>JALZFN010000282.1 GCA_030861545.1 Thermoproteota archaeon
GAAGCCTACTCGCATGAAGTGAGTAGTTGCGGCTTCTGGCCCGGCGGCGGTCCAGTGAATGAGCCAGCTTTTTACTCCTATGCCTATCCTGAACCTCAGGGTTTCAAAGACTACCCGATACAGCCGCCTGAGGCATTCTATAGTACACAGATGGGAGAGTTCCTGCTTCCCTATGATGCGGTTCGCAGTGCGAAGTTACCTGAAGAAGTCTTGTTGCCTTTCCTGCAGACCACATATGAAGCTGCGGCAACATCCGCCAAATGGGATCGACATGCATTGGAGCGTCAGTAATATAGGGTAAATAGAAGAAGAAGACTGCTATTGCTCAGGCTGTTTGGTATAATATTTACTCACACTATTACCTATCAGCAGCAGACGACTGGCAGCTATTGCCAGAGGAATCCCCATAACTATAGGTCCAATGATTCGTAGCTCTGGCGGTTCACCCGGTATTATATTAGCTACCATTACTGCACCATAACCTATAATGGGCAAAATGATAATGGAAGTAGTCAAGGGATGGCTTGAATGCACTGGGAATTTACGCTCAGACAACAACTGAAAGAGGAAATAGATTGTAAACGTAGTTAGTAGCCAACCGCCAAAGTTATGCAGTGGAACTCCAAAGTATTGACCGCCGCCACCTTCCCAAATCCAAGCTCTTTCTGTTGGACCCGACAAGTATGGATCAACTACTAAATCCCATGCTGTCATTATAACAGCACTCAAAAATGATAGCCATAGAATTTGCGGTATAGGAGTAAGGACGTTGATGCTGTTGTTGTCATTATTCTTCATCTTCTCCCTCATCATTAGTCGGCCACTTTGAATAAGAGTAGCAATAATGTAACTCGGATACACCATCATGAACCAAGCTATTGGAATAATGATTGGAACATGTCCAAGCTTTAGACCCAAAGCATCAGTATAATGATAGGCTCCATAAATTAGCCCAGTCTCTACACCAACCTGTTCGTAGCTCCATGAGACAGCGACTGTTATCCCAAAGAACACTAGCGTATGCCGCCAGCCGAGAACATAAGCTGCATGAAATATGCTACACAACATCATAAAGAGAGTCTTAATTCCTATTCCGCCAGGAATTCGTGGTAACTCTGGAAATAATTGCCCTAAAATAGGTCGAAGAATACTTGAGTAAATGAATAATGATAGAAAGAGTATGGCAAGTCCAAGCAAGATGGCGTTCTTTTTTTGCTGTAGGTTTGTAATAGAATGCGGCTGCATTGTTATGGCAATGCCTCAGGACATATATGTACAAAAATAAGACCAATAAGCATTTCGACCTACCCAATAAAGATGCTCTCATATGATAGGCGCGCAGGACCCTCAAACCGGCAGTGACCCAAAAAAAGAGAGAAGTAATACAATAAAGATTTGTAAACCTAGGAGTATATATATTATAAACGATATCTATTATTAAATGTGGTTGGATACATCACAAATTGAGTGCTTACATCAAAGAAGGATTAATTGAAAGTATTGGTGAGCCAAAGAAGAAGTTACTATATTATCTGAAAGTCATGCAAATGGCAGGACTTTCAGAGCTAGCCGAAGTAATGGGAATATCCAGAATGGGCGCACATAAGCATTTGAAAACACTACAGGAAAGAGGAATAGTAGACAGCATAGAGGTCAGAAAAGGTGTGGGAAGACCAAGAATGCAATATCAATTAACAAGTCAAGGCAAGACGCTGTTTCCAAAGTCCTACAGCGACATTGCAACATCTGCGCTTGATTTTATTGAAAGAAATATAGGCGAACAAGGAGTCGAGAATTTTCTAAGAGAACGTCAAGAGCAACTTTACATCAAATACCGAGAGCACCTAAAGGATTTAGATTTTGATCGGAAAGTAAAGGAGCTAGCAAGAATTAGAGACCAGGAGGGATACATAGCTGAATCAAAAAAGCAACACAAGAGTGATAACTATATTCTCCTAGAGTACAATTGCCCTATTATACAGATAGCAGAGAAGCATTGGGAAGCATGTTCAGTTGAGACTGAATTATTTGAAAAATTACTTGATGCAGATATCAAAACAACACACAGAGCCGCTAAGGGTGACCAGGTATGCAAATTTATGATCAAAGAAAAAAAGCAAGATTTTCTATGACGATTAGACAATCTGTTGAAAAAGATCTTCTTCCCTTGTTCTAGCCAGAATCTATTAATGTTCATATCGATACTCCGATAATTTGTATAATTTGTAAACCTGCATGTTTATAAATGAAATAATCTATTTGAAGACATGGAAACACTTGATGGGACATACGCTTTCATAGTTAATAATAACAACCTCCACTGCTCAAATAACTTCATCTTGAGCAATCCGGGGGGCATATCATGATAGACACAATTCGAGCCATAGCTAGTAGTGCCAGTGCCATAAGAAATGAATCAGCCTCAGAGAAGAAGAAAAAGGATAAGATCACTAGTAGTAAGCTAATCACGCCATGTAACTTTGCCAAAGACTATTCACAAGGAGTGCGCAGATGAAAGCATGAGATATAAACTTCTTGGAAAAACAGGACTACGGGTTTCTGAGCTATGTTTGGGAGGTATGACATTTGGCCAGGATTGGGGCAACATCCTCACAGGAGCATCTAAAGAAGAATCAAAGAAGATATTTGATCATTTTGTAGAAGCGGGTGGGAACTTTATTGACACAGCTAACGTATACCAAAATGGTTCTAGTGAAAAGTATATCGGCGGATTCGTTGCGCCAGAGAGAGAAAAATTCGTTTTGGCAACCAAGTATACCATAAGCACAAACCTAGATGATCCAAATGCAAGTGGAAGTCATCGCAAAAACCTTGGTCAGGCAGTTAATGCAAGCCTAAAACGGCTAAACACCTCGTACATAGACCTTCTGTGGGTTCATTTTTGGGATTCTATGACTCCTGTTGAAGAGCTAATGCGCTCTCTAGATGATCTTGTGAGAGCTGGGAAAATCCTCTATATAGGAATCTCTGATGCGCCGGCATGGTTTATCTCGCAAGCGAACACTATGGCGGAGCTGCGAGGGTGGTCTCCATTTGTAGGCATTCAGATAATGTACAGTCTAATTGAAAGAACTCCGGAAAGAGAGCTCTTACCTATGGCAAAGGCACTAGATGTAGGCGTAACTGCTTGGTCCCCTTTGGGAGGAGGAGTCCTTTCAGGAAAATACAACAACAGACAGCAAAATGAAAGCGAAGCGAAGAGATATCGTGATGACAATCCAATGAGTGCGGCATTTGTAAATGAAAGGAGCCTTTCGATAGCTAATGAGGTGCTGACAATAGCTAAAGAGATAGGCAGGACTCCGTCGCAGGTGGCATTAAATTGGATAAGACAGCAAAAGGACAAAAGTGTAATAATACCTATTGTTGGAGCAAGAACAGAGGCTCAGATCAAAGACAATCTAGGATGTTTGGATTTCGAATTAAGCACTAATCATATGAAGAAGATAGATGAAATAAGCAAGATTCAGCTAGGATTTCCTCACGATTTTCTAAACTCCATAAAACTATGGGTATATGGCAACAAATTTCCACTTATTGATAATCACAGGAGAATTATGTGAAGAAAGAGAGGGGGAGCTAGCATGACTTTCCAAGAAAGAGAGAATGGAAATTGAGTAAAATCAGTGACAAGATGCAGCAGGAACTATTAAGATGGCCAGGAGTGACCATGCACGATCATCGTTTTGGCGGCGTCGAATTTCGCGTCAATGGAAGAGAGATGGGACATTTGCATGGCGATCGACTGGCAGATCTACCTTTTCCAAAGGACGTTGGTAAGAAAATAATAGAAGAGGGCAAGGCTTCGCCTCACCATGTTTTACCAGAGTCTGGATGGATTAGCTATTACATTAGGGACAATGAGGATATTCATGGTGTGATGGAATTATTCCGATTACAATATGAACGAATGACCAGTTATGGTAAGAAAAAGAACAACGAAGAACAACGAAAGTATAGAGTCTCAGGACGGAGTCCTGGCAATATATAGAGACATATCACATAGGGCGAGAGAGGAAGAGTGGTATTGCAATATAGATTTCATGAATTTTCGGATCTTAATATAGAGGATGATTATTGAAGATGCAAAACATCTACATAGCGGAAGTCTCCTGCTTATTTTCAGTGAACATATCCTTCGGCATCATATTCTCTGTCTCTAAAATTTCTGAGATAGATTCCAAGAAATGGGTGTGGTGTAGATAACGCAATGACGGGCCTAGAAAAGCAAAGTAACATTAATCGTTCAGCCTGGACTGCACTGATAATCCTTAGCTGTCTTGGCCTGATAACAATGTATGGAGAGACTATGGTGCTCCCAGCTATTCCAGACTTCATACGGGATTTCAACATCTCGTACAACACATCCTCTTGGATACTCTCTTCTTACCTAATTGCAGGAGCAGTAATGACTCCGATCGCAGGCAGATTATCAGACATCTACGGCAAGAAAAAGATACTACTTATCGTCATGGCAGTGTACTCTACAGGCATTCTAGCAGGAGGATTCGCCAACGGCATCGAATTCATGCTTGCGGCAAGAGCAGCGCAGGGTGTTGGAATGTCAATGTTCCCAATAGCCTTTGGAATCATAAGAGAAGTCCTTCCAGAGAAAAAGCTTGCAATAGGCCAGACTATATTTAGTTCGACATTTTCTGGTGGAGCGGTAGTTGGGCTGATGGTTGGCGCAACTATAATTCAAAACTTTGGGTGGCAGGCTACATTCTTTTCAATATTCCCTATAGCAGTCATACTTGGGTTAGTGATAATGAAGTTTATTTACGTCAGAAATCCGGCAACTGTAGAGGCAAAAATTGAAGGAGGAGTAGGAGGAGGAAGAAAGGATGACAAGAATTCTATCAAGTCACCGACAGTTGATTTAAAGGGGACACTAGCATTGGCGAGTACGATAATTTCATTTCTAGCTGGTATTTCCTTCTTGGAAAGCAATAGCAC
>JALZFN010000287.1 GCA_030861545.1 Thermoproteota archaeon
AACCAATAATTATGAGAATGAAGTCCGACCTGTATGAGTATATCGATGCAGCTGTTGAGGGGAGACTCGAGTCAATGTCCCAGATGGAATGGAAGAACGAGACTGCCGTCTGTGTAGTAATGGCTGCAAAGGGATATCCTGGAAGTTATGAAAAGGGTAAAGTCATAGAGGGCCTTGAGTTTAAATTTGGGCCGCACGTCATGGTCTTCCATGCGGGTACAGCAAGAGACTCGCAGGGCAGGATTGTGACTAATGGCGGACGAGTGCTAGCCGTACTGCACTTGGAAAAGATGCGCATACTGCAATAGATAATGTCTACTCTGCTGTTGGTAAAATACGATGGGGCAAAGATGATCACTATTACAGAACAGATATTGCAAGAAGGGCTATAGACCGTCAGATGTAATGAACACCGTCTTCACTAGCGATCGCATCCAGTCTTTGGTCATACATGTCATGGGGCAGATTATCAACTATTTGAAATAGGTACGCAAGACCAACAGAAAATATTGCTCGATTACTAGTCAGCAGCCTATCATAAAATCCCTTACCATATCCAAGACGGTTGCCGTTCTTGTCAAAAGCAATACCGGGCACGAGCAGTATATCGATGTTAGATATATGCAAATACGGTGGAGGTTCCATGATGCCGAATCTACTCTTGATTAGAGATTTTGTCAAGGTGAATTCATAAAATGTGATCTTGTCACTTTCGACTCTTGGGAGTGCAATCCTTTTGCCTAGAATTCTTGCACGTCCAATTATCAGCTCGGTAGTTACCTCAGAGCCGAAAGCAAAGTATGCCCCAACAACCTCAGCATGCTGAAACTCCTTACTGTTTATTACAAATTCCTGTATGGTTTTACTCTTTTTTCTAACTTCTTCGCGATTCAGTTTATTACGTATGCTAAGCATCTCCTGCCGTTTTTCTTTTTTTTGCCTAACAGCAGTCACCAGCTTATCTCTCTCTTGTTATAAAAGCAGCAGCAGTAACGGTATTTTTCAAAAGCATAGCCCGAGTCATAAGACCTACCCCGCCAGGAACTGGTGTTACCCAAGATGCTTTTTGTCTTACTGAGTCAAAGTCAAGGTCTCCAATCAGCTTGCCATTGAGTCGGGCTATACCAACATCAATAACTACTACGTCTTTTTTTACCATATTTTCAGTAAGGGTGAAGTTCTGACGGTTGCCTACTGCAGTAACAATTAGATCTGCCCTGCGAAGCTTTTCGCTCAGATCTTTTGTCTTTGAGTGACAAATTGTCACAGTCGCATCTCGTTCCAACAATAAAATCAAAAGCGGTTTTCCCACCAAGTTACTGCGGTTTACAATGACTACGTCCATCCCTGTTACATTTATTTTATAATAATCTAAAAGCTCCATAATGCCGGAAGGAGTGCAGGGCTTTAGTGCTGCAATACCACTCTGCATCAGACCAACATTGTACGGTGTCAGGCCATCCACATCCTTTAGTGGACTTAATGAAGCGAGTATATCAAATTCATTAATATGAGGTGGCAAAGGTAGTTGCACCAAAATGCCGTGGACCTCAGGATCATTGTTTAGGAGTTGTATTAGCTCAATCAGCTCCTTATGCTTAAATGCGGTTTCAAGCCTATGATCTCTGGTAATAATACCTACTTCTTTTGCATCCTGGTGCTTACTCCCAATATAGGCTGCAGAGGCAGGATCGTCTCCGACCAGAACAGTTGCAAGACATGGTTGAACGCCTCTTGCATTTAATTCTCGAACCGCAGCCATTACTCTTGATTTTACGTTTGCTGAGACGATCTTGCCATCGATTATGCGTGCCACCAATTGTTGAATAAGTAAGAAATTTCTGCACTATTTGCTTTTCTGTAAGCAGTACTCGGATAGAACAATGGTAAGGCGACAAAGCTATAACCGATCATCAAACGGAACATAACAATAGGATAGAAAAATATCAAAGAATCAATGCTGTCTGCTTGAAATATTGTAAGAAGTAGTGCAATAGATATAATATAAAAAAGCCATTAGACCTTGTCTATCTCAACCTGCTCAAGCTGAC
>JALZFN010000293.1 GCA_030861545.1 Thermoproteota archaeon
GATAAGCAGTAAAAGGAGAAAGTTTTTTGGTACTTTTACGTAATAATTGTTACCTAATCCATAACTAGCATAAATGCGTTTTTTATCTGCTTATGTTGAAAAGAGGCAGTGACGAATATCATCTTAATCTTTTTCTTGATACTGCCATTCCTGACAGCAGTACTAGTATAGGAGGAAACATTTTTCGACAACTTAAGGTTATAGCAAGCCAAAGGGTATCCGATATAGACTATGAACAGCAGATAGACAGATGGAATAGTTATCAGGAACTGCTGGACAAGATAGACAAGAAGTGCGGTAGGCGAGTAGGCGTTAGGCTTGCTAGGAATGTGAAGCATAATGTTAAGATATTTACTGATACAGCAACAGCGGCGCTAGCCATCATTGCTCTGACAGCTCTGGTGTCAATGTGGGGATCATATACAGTAAATAGCATGTATGGAATATTTGGTAGTGCTATAGCTTTGGGCTTTATTGGTTGGCAGTCATTTATTAGGATCCATCATCCGTCGATAATAGATTTCAGATGCTCTCCAGTGTTGCATATTGACGAATTTGCTTATATGCGTCAAGCGATAAAGGGTATTCCCGCAGTGGAGCATGATCCAATAGTTAGACTTCCAGTTCTCGAAATGCACATACCAAGGGCATGGTTAGGACAACAGGGCATGCTCAAATTCATGGAAAGCCTTCGTGATATCAAATTTGAAGGTGGTGTAGACGATGGCGAGTCTAAGGGATTCGTATGAGGCAATAGTAGAGAAGAAATGAGCAAAGAGAGGAATGAAAAAAAAGATGACAATAGAAAGATGTGACAAATGTGGTAAACCCTTCATGAGCCAGTCAGAAGTAGAGCGCCACAAGCTGTACGAGCATCCGGTGCCAGTACCAGCTTTTGAAGAAAGATATACTTCTAATAGCAGCAGTAGCAGCAGCAATAATGGTGGTACGAACGCCCAGAATATACATAAGATGACAAGTGACGTGAGAACTGGCAAGAGTAACGATCATTTTCAGAAAAATTGGCGGTGGACAAATAAAAAATTTTCACTTTAAGTGATTTGGAGTTTAGAAAGACAAGCAATGATCATATGCATGCAAGTTGGCATGCAAAAACTCTGTTGTGCCATCCACAGGCATTGGCTGAATCTTTTGGCCATAGGAGAGCATCAGACGATAGTACTAAATTCTCAATATGATGATAAATGAGAAGAAGGCTTACGCCGTTATCGTTCCTACTGGTTCAGGCAAACTATAGTGTATATGCACTAACGCAAGATCTAAATATAAAATGCTGAATAGAAAAGATGGCTGTACCTTGTGGATATTTGTCGCTTTCACAGATGAATGTGGCCAAACAGGCAAAAAATAAGATATATCTTAGCTCTAAGTTTGATTTCATGATAAATAGCGGCCAGGATTATAAAGAGAATACCTAGTGGGGAGAGAAAAAGAAAAACAGTGACAGTAAAGAGGAAGCTTTTCGTTAATTGTGATGGCTTGTGCGAACCAGTAAATCCAGCTGGTATACCCTGCTATGGCTTTGTAGTGAAAAAAGAGGAAGAGACAGTGTTGTACAGAGGCTATGGTCTAGTTGATTCGGTTAAGCCTTTTTCTCCTCAGGCTAATAGTAATGTCGCCGAATATGGCAGTGCGATAAAGGCTATGGAATGGTTGATAGAAAACGGGTATGCTAATGATAGTGGTGGCAGCTATGAAATTCTGCTAAGAGGAGATTGTCAACTGATAATAAGGAAGCTGAAGAGCATTAACTACAGCCCAAGAGCTGCAAGAATGAATCCAATGTACGATAGAGCTGTTACGCTCCGATCGAAATTTGGCCCACATGGTATTAGGTTTGAGTGGGTAAAGCGAAATCAAAATACAGAAGCTGACGAACTAGCAAGGGAAGCGTACTACTGGGCTTTGAGAAAGTATGCTAAGCTTCAAAAGAGAGTAATACAACATTGGGCTACGATGTTGTGGCTAGAACAAGTAATACATCGGGATTCATAGCTTGTAAAAGTACAACAAAGATACAGACAGATATCTGAGAAGACACACCATAGTACACAGTTTTACTGCGATAAGTCTAGCCTGCCTCTAATGTCGGAAGTGTTTTAAGATTCAAGACCTTTGGGCAATAGTATTACTACCACTTGTATCCGCTTTTTCACTTATCACAAAGTCACTAACAGTTTTTGTTTCAGTCCTGGGCTTCTTTCTTATTACTATCTCTTCCTTAACATAAGGTTCCTTCTTTATCTTGACTTCCTCTAGGATTAACGGAATACGTATCTCAGTTCTTGTATTTTGCCGAGGCGGATTGTCTAATGTCTTTGTATTGCCTTGTTCTGCTGGCCTCTTTTCAATGACTATCTCTTCATGCATAAGTGAAACTTCTATGGTCTTTGTATCTGTGACAGGTTCTTTTATTATTGTGGCTTCGTCAGTTATGACCTTCTTTGACACATTGAGTTTCTCTTCAATAACGGGTACGGTCATCTCTTCTCCATCTTTTTCTGTTCTAACGCTTCTTAGCTGTGCGGCATAGTTCTGTATATCATTGATTTCATAATCTGTAAGTTCCGTTCTGGCAATTGAAAGTAGCAAATTGGGGCCGTCGAGGCCCTGTACGCAGCTCTTGGGTATTCTGTAATTATAACTGCTGTGAGCACTATCAGATGAAATTATTATTGCTTCTTCGCTGTCAATAGCGGCTATAACTTTACCTGCAGGCTGATAGTCCATAGTCTTGACACTTTTTCCAATAATGCTTTCCCAGTCGGTGATAGACGATGATGTGGGTTGTTGCTCGTCACTCGATGATGACATTTTGCTCTATTCCTCAATCATCATCTGGGTTATTCTTGCGCCCCTGTAGTGGTATGCTGCCTCATGGTAGCTCCAGACATGTCGATCCTTTCACTTGTCACAGTATCGCTTACAGTCCTAGTTTCAGTGACTGGCTTTTTCTTCACCACTATCTCTTCCTTAACAAACGGCTTTTTGGTTACTTCAACTTCCTCTCTGCTCAATAGCACTCTAATCTCTGTTCTCGACTTTATGGGACCTTCCGGAGACGGGGAGGAATCCTTAGCAGGTCTTCTCTCTACAACAAGTTCTTCGTGAGTAACTGGCACTTCTATTGTCTCTTTCTCAATAACAGGCTCCTTTGTGATATTAGCTTGAGTAGTTGAAGTCCTCTTTGACACATTCAGCCTCTCTTCTATGAGTGGAACAGTGACTTCTTCTTCTTGCTCCTTCTCTTCACTGATAATATCGCTCGGTCCTGCTTCATGTACACCTGCCTTATCAACCTGATATGAGGCGACTTTGTAAGCAGTTATGTTAAGTAATACTTCTGCTCCGTTAAAGCCCGATACCAAAGACTTGGGTATCTTGTACTGGTCTCTTCCACTCTGCGATGAAATGATTATTACGTCTTCGTCATTAGGTACTGCAATTATTTTACCCATTCCTTGATTGTCCAGTGTTCTTACATTCTTATGAATTACCCTGTCCCAATTAACTACTGCTCCTCCCGGTGTCACGTCTGCGCTTTTAGAATTAGCTGGATTTTGACCCATCGTGGGATTACATCCTTCTCGTATTGTTAGTCAATGCTCATCATTTTTCTTCTTTGCTACCTGAAACATCAACCTTTTCACTTGTCACAGTATCGCTTACAGTCCTAGTTTCAGTGACTGGCTTTTTCTTCACCACAACTTCTTCTTTTACATAAGGATCCTTTGTTACTTGTACTTCTTCTTTGTTTAGCTGAACTTTGGTGTCCGTTTTGGATTGAACTGGTCTCTCAGTGGTTGTTTTTGTTGATTCACTTGCAGGTCTCCTTTCAACTGTAAGCTCTTCATGTGTAACAGGCACTTCGACAGTCTTGGTTTCAGTGACAGGTTCCTTTGTTATTGTTGCTTCTGATGTAGATGTACTCTTCGATACATTCAACCGCTCTTCTATCAAAGGTATTCTTGTTTCAACGTCGGCTGGAACTTCTTCCGATTTTTTGTATTGGGTATACTCGCTATAGTCTGGTGCTGAGTCGCGCACCCACCCTTCCAAGTCGCTTTCAGAAGCATTGAACCACAGAGTGTTACCATCAAAGCCTTGCACAAGGTATTTTGGTATGTAGTATTTTTTCTTGCTTAACGTGCCTTTCTGTGTTAGTACATAATTCTGCCCTAACTCTTGGACCTCTCCAAAATCAGAGTCATCGACAGCACCTCTTGCTTCTTTCTTAATGATATCATCCCAAGAGATTGATTGGTTTGTAGTAGACATAGATAAATGCAGCAAAATATAGTATTTAATATCCTGCACTCTTTCTCGCCCTCAAAACTCTTAGAAGTATAATCTGATTTGCTCAACCATATTGTCAAATCTCATTATGATTCTAAAGTCCTTATCTGTAAGAACAAAAATTGAAAATTAAGGTATCATTGCTAGCTAGAACATAAGAAATAAGGGTATTTTTTCGTTCAATGTTACCCAACACACATCGCCTGTTGTATTGTTATGTTGACAGGTCTTCGATTTTGCCGTCAGGATGCTTTACCTTTACCCTTTCTCTTGTAACGTTCACTTTGATTTTTTTATTTTCAACAATTCTTCTTTTCCTGATCACAAGATCATTTAGCTTTGCCATTTTCTTAGTTATTGTGATCTTCTCTCCGAATACTGGGATTATTTTCTCCGCTTCCCCTCGGCTTACAGGTACAAACTCTCCCTTGGAAGACGTATCTGCGGTTTTTTTTGGAGTTTCATTCCTTCCAGATAGTGCTTTTTTAAGATCTGATAGAATTCCTCCTCCTCCACTGGTCATAAGTTTGCCATTAACATAAATCTCTTCATATGTCACAGGAACTCTAACTAGCTCAGTCTTTGTAACCCATCTCTTCTCTATGACCGTATCACTTGTAACTGATTGTTTCGATACAGCAGGTTTCTCTTCAACAACTGAAATTGTATGTAGTGTCGTAGGAGTAAATGACATTGAAGAAGCCGATGGTGACGAGGGTTCTGACAAGGAGCTATCCTGAGAAGAGTTGCTATTTTTATCGTTGTTCCTATCTGCCATTTCTTTCTACTAACAATTGCAGATTATGTATTATAAGAATATCCAATAAACGCATCTTAATACGTGGAAATGAAAAATAGCTGCTTGAAGACTACTCCAAATTTTGTGTGTACACATTTAACAGCACAATAACCAGCCCAGTCTACTTTCAATTATTTGGGGTATATTACAACTGATCCTATTAGCAGCATTGTATTGGCTTCTCTACCATCACAGTTATTACACCCCGAACCCGGCCTTACGTGAAAGGAAAGCCAATTGTCCACTGCTATTAAGCTAAACATTCTTGAGAGCTAGGCGCAAATTTGGCTTCTAATAATAAGTGTACTAGTCAAGCTAATCGAGTGCCACATTAAATCAAGTTTATTCTTTTGGCGCACAAAACATGATAATAGCGGGGTGGCTTACCATGTTTTTTTACTATTGGGGATAGCGTCCCAATTTGCCGGTTACACAGATGACATAGGCCTTTTTGCTTAAGGGTCAAATATAGAGCAATACGCTTGTATCCATCCATTTGATAGGTATATAATTCCACAACCATGCTTTATTGTACCATGGCAATAGGGAAAAGTGGTAATAAAGATTCAGCCATCCACCATTATTTTCAGTCACAGCTATGTAGGGATTTTTCGTGTTCTTGCAGAGAAAATAGCTAATTGCTAAGAAAACTAAAGTTAAAGATTCTATAGTGTAATAGAGATGGGTTAAGGGCATTTGACGGAAGTTTAAGTAGAGTACAAACAAGTCTCCATATTAACTTAATAAATTAGGTTTCAAAGATAGAATTGAAAGCATACTAGCGCGAGTTTATCCTTAGGATTTGGGCCTAGCAAAAAGGAGAAGAAAAGATTGTTTTTGCGGTCGGTTGGTTAGTTATCGACAGCTACAAGCCCAACATGTCGCCTATTCCGCTATCCTTTTTCTTTTGTTGTTGCTGCTGTTGATTTGGATTTTGATTATCGCTACTACTACCTCCTCCTCCACCTAACATTCCACCAACTAAATTGCCAATACCTCCTCCTTGCTGTCCGAGGCCTCCTCCTCCTCCTCCTCCTAAACTGCCAAATAGTGAGCTTAGTCCTTGAGGGTCATTGTTTGCGTGCTCACCCAAAAAGCCTGTAGCTTGTTGTGTATACATCCTTGCTTGATTGTCATCCTGTAAGCCACAGTTGTTCTTTACCTGTTGGACCAATGGATGGCGTGGGTCATTTAGCCCCCCTTGTAGTTCAGAGAATGACGATTGCATCGAGCCTCTGTCGCTTCCACCTGAATTCATGAAGCTGCCTAGTCCCTTCTGCATAAAGTTCTGCATCATGTAGTTCATGATAGTGGACATTATAGTGCTTGACATGGATTGTTGCATTCCACTTCTTTGAGAGAACATACCAGCTAGGTTGTCTAGGTTATACTAACCGAGTAGTGTGTCTAATGATATATAATGATGATAGAAAGAAAGATAGGACCACTTGCCCAGTCTGCACCTTCATCGTAATCATTTCATCCCTCATCTAATGAGCAACGGAGGCTCGAACAGGAGCTTGCAGGAACCACGACTAAATTGAAGCGCCTAGCAATGACAAGATGCATTGGATAACACATAGCCTTAGGCGTCTACATCAATTCATAGTCATGCTATCTATGGATCTTAGTCATCATCGGATTGCTCCACATTTTCAGGATTTTTTAAACTAGGAATTATTTTGAACAGAATAGGATCCATGAGTGTGACCCATGATAATTTTCTACTAACTATTAAAGGGAATTGCTGTAGCAAATATTCATAGGTTATGATGAGTGGTTGATCAATTCAGAGAACTGAGCAGATGGCAAGGCCTTTGACTATTTTAGACATAGTCGTTATTGTTGCCCTCATAATAGTGGCAGCGATAGTGATATATTTACTCAGACCACTTATTGTAGTCCTTGTTATAATTGGTGTTGGGTATTTTATATATAAATGGTATAAACGCAGAAAAGCTTTCAGAGCGATGTAGAATCGCAGAGAAATAAATCAGGTATTTTTTGGATAGGGAAAGTATGCTCACAGGCGCACAACAGCATATAACCTACTTCGTAATAGATATGTGATAAAATCCGGTGTTATTATTGGAATAATAACCTAAATAACAGCCTATTTCAATCGCTTGGCCATATCCATCCTAGAATCAATGACTTTTATTTGCTCCTCTATCAGCTTTTTGTATCCTATCAAAAGGTCAACCTGCTCTTCGTAGGGTACCTTACGAATCATTGTCGTCGTATCTTCAAATACTCTAGCTAGCTCTTCTACCATTGGACCAAGTGCCTCGATTTTACGGGAGTCTTGTACTGCACTCACATGACTAGGGTCCAGAGATTTGTCAAGCTCGGCAAATTTTTCCTTCGCAAAGGAGCCTATCTTGACGCCGACAGCGTCTACAACATCTAGCACCGATTCTTCTGCTTGATGAGCCTTCATCGACAGTGATTCGTCGTTGTCCTCCTTCTTAGTGGGGGGAGCAGGCTCTGAATATGTTTGTATTTTGATTTCATCGCTATCCTGTCTGGTTGAGGCAGGTACAGGAGGTAGATTATTATCTCCTACTATGACATATTTTTCTTCTTCAATTCTTAGCTCGGGGGTGGTGGTGATAGTAGGAACATTAGAAGGCTTTTTTTGTCTTGATGACCTTTCTTCTTCATCCGGATTTATTTTTTCTTCTCTGTAAGCTACATTTTGAGTGGTAGTTACGTTGCTCTCAGCAGTATTATTAGTGGTGTCAGTTGTACTCTTGGTTTCTTCCGTACCCATGATACGAAATAGCTAAGATTTGAAAGCTTATAGATGTTGTAGTAGAATTACACTTAATTATGAGTAAACTTAAACTAAATCCCACAGATTCATTTGTGTGTCTGTCTTATATGAGACAAAAAATTAAGATACCAACCTAAATAATAAACAGCATTAAGACAAGAATCATCGAATAACAGGTCCAAAGTTAGTTAGACTCAAGGGGATGATGGTATAATGATTG
>JALZFN010000304.1 GCA_030861545.1 Thermoproteota archaeon
CATAACTCCCTGATCTGCATATTTTCTCTTGGCGCGGTCATCAGGATGGTTGCTCCCCACCTTATTGACAAGAAAAGCGATCCTGCGGTAATTGTAGTTGATGATAAAGCGAATTACGTTATAAGCACACTCGCAGGCCACCTTGGGGGAGCAAATGCGCTCGCAAGGTTGATAGCTTCATTCCTTGACGCACAGCCAGTAATCACAACTGCAGCGGATGTAAACGAGACTATTGCAGTCGACCTGCTAGGAAGGGAGTTTGGCTGGACTATTGAAAATTTTGAGAACGTGACTAAGGTGAGCGCCAGCATGGTCAATGAAGAAAAAATAGCGATATATCAGGACTCAGGTGAAAAAAACTGGTGGAGGGGTTCGTTCCCCAGGAATACCACTTTGGTTGAGAGTCTGGATCAAATAGGTTCACCACAATATAAGGCGGGGCTTATAATTTCTGACCGGATAGTCTCAGACCATGCTATTGCAAGCAAATCGGTTATTTACCGGCCCAAGTCGCTGGTCGTGGGACTGGGATTGCATTGGGATACAAGCAAAGAGACGATAGAGGCTGGCATCAAGACGGTACTCAAACAACAAGGACTATCATTTGAGAGTATTAGGAATGTTGCCTCAACTAAGCATAAAGCAGACATAAGAGGCCTTGAAGAATTCTCGAGGCAATATGGTTTACCGGTCGAAATCTATGAGAATGATGACCTTGCATCAGTGGAAGTGCCCAATCCCTCAGAAATAGTGCAAAAGTTTGAAGGAACGTCCAGTGTCTCTGAAGCAGCGGCACTTTTAAGCTCAAAGGGCGAGCTTATAGCGCCAAAGCAAAAGTTCCCGCCAAACCTCACAATCGCGATTTCACGTGTCTCTTATTAATCTGGACGAATACGAATTTTGTGCATAGCTATGTTTTTTGTAGATAACAGGTGCTATAATAATACAATAGCAAATTAATTTTAAATATCAGTTACACTATTATAATTTCGACATAGCATGTCCGAACCAGTGATACGACGCTGGGAGCGTGTTATACACAAAAACGTGCGTTCTAATGACCGAATCGACATAGGGAACGTCATTTCCGAAGCGGGTGACACATTTACAGTGATGCAAGGTGCCAGCAGAGAATACAATATCCCTAAATCGGTCGTAGAAGGTTTTGATGGATCAGAACTTTACCTTTCGATACCATACTCCGAAGTACAAAAGTATAAAGTTCCCTAATTGCAATCACTATTACCCAGCTTTTTCTTTTTTTAATCTGGCAAGTAGAGATGTTATCGAGAAATAGGTAGCCCCTTACTGATGTTACTGAAGACAAAGATAAAACAATACTAATTAATACATGGCTATTCCCAGCTCAGGAGAGTAATATCGTGCAAGTGAAAAAGGTTATAGGTTTCTCAAAGAGATGCAACAAAATGGCTGATAGCTGTAACCACGAACTGAAAGATATTTTAGCCCGCGAAATATCTCTGAACATATACAGAGTTGAAAAAGGCTCTTTTGATAGTAGACAGGGGAAGTAGAGAGCGGGATGTAAACAAAGAGCTGGAGGAGATTTGCTGCTTGGCAAAGCGTGTGGCGGGCTACCATTACGTCGGCTATTGCTTCCTTGAGGTATTGCCGCCATTTATCGCCGAAGGAATCAATCTCTGCATAGCAAGTGGCGCCGGCTTTATCACCATCGTGCCCTATTTTCTTTATCCAGGCATGAAACTTAAAGACGCTGTTAGGCAGAGCGCTAGAATAGCCCGAGAGAAGAACCTGAAGCTCGGGATAACAAAACCACTCTCTTACCATCCTCGGATGCGTCAATTGATTGTTGACAGGATAAATTGGTTGAAAAAGAATAACGGCGTAGACTACCTTGATAAGGAATGCGATGTAATGCTGATAGGGCATGGAAGCAGTGACAGGAATGCCCATGATGCATTTGTTCATATGGCAGACGCCATCAGGCCGTACTACCGCAATGTCCACTTTTGCTTTCTTGAGCTCGACTGCCCAAATATTGCGGAAGGCATCAAGCAAGCACTTATCCAAAATCCAAAGGTGCTATTGTTGATCCCATACTTTTTGCACAAGGGTGCTCACATTAAGAGGGATGTAGTCAGCGACGTAGACGCTGCCCTTGAAAAATACAAGTTCAAAAGAGGGTTTTTGGGAGTACACCTCGGAGTCGACGATAATCTGGTTGATATCGTGATAGAGAGAGCAAGAGAGGTTGAGGAAAGAGTTGGCCTCTGAGGACCTCGATCGCCGCCATTACAGCGGAACTGCTGCCAGGAGGGACATGTCAAAAAAGGCATTTGATATTGAGAAGAGAAGTTTTGAGATCATAGAATCTGAGATAGGTATTAATCACCACTATGATGAAATTCAGTGGGTTATCGTAAGGCGTGTGATACACGCAACTGCTGACTTTGACTTTGCAGGCAAAAGCAGAATCATTTTTCATAAAAAAGCAATTGATTCTGCTTTTGATGCCCTCGAGAATAAGTGCACCATCGTTACAGACGTCGATATGGTGCTTGCCGCAATCAGTAAAAGATCAATCACCAACCTTGGCCTCGGTGCTCTGTGTTACATTACTGATGACACTGTTGCGGAGCAGGCACGCAGATCGGGAAAGACAAGGTCAGAGACAGCCATGCGACATGCCGCTAGAAATATGGATGGTGGCATCGTTGCGGTTGGAAATGCTCCTACCGCCCTTTATGAAGTGCTCAACATGATAAGAGAAAGGGTTACAAAACCTGCACTCATAATTGGAACGCCGGTTGGCTTCGTTGCCGCCGCAGAGGCAAAAGAAGAACTTAGTAAAATAAAGGATGTGCCATTTATAACAAATATCGGAAGGAAAGGTGGTAGCTCCGCAGCCTCCGCAATAATAAACGCAATAATGCTTCTGTATCAGAGCAAAGTAAAGTCACCTACGTGAATATCTGATACACGACAGTACCAACCGCTCAGGTAATTTGCTGTTCGCAAAATGCAAGTGCATGTAGGCGGCAATGCCGCTATCGTTTATAATAAATCCATCATAGTTGCCTGTCACACCTCGCCCTTTTTTCATTGAGTAGGCGAACTTCGTATCGGCTGATATATTCTGTATCGAAGAATAATGGAATTCGTGGCCGCGCAGGTGCGTCTTCCCAAATAGAGGGCCATTGCATTCTGCGTCCGTGTAGTTTAAAGTCAGTCTGTTTGTCATCAAAGTGTCTGCTTGAACAATCCCGGCCATCTTCCGCACCCTTCTCTCCCCTTTATAGCCTCTTATAGATCGAGTAAGATACATGAGGCCGCCACATTCGCCATAGATTGGCATCCCATCCTCAACAGCATCTCTGATTGACATGAGCATGGATCTATTCTTTTCGATCCGATCTGCAAGCACCTCTGGAAAGCCACCTCCCAGAATTATGCCCTGTATTCCCTCAGGCAACTTTCGCTCGGATACTGGGCTAAAGAATACTACCTGTGCCCCCGCGGTTCTCAACGCATCGAGGTTGTCGACGTAGTAAAAGTTGAATGACTGGTCAAGGGCGACAGCAATTGTTGTTCTAACTGGTAATTTCGCTTGAGGAGGGGAAAGAGGAAGTGGGGTAACGCCGCACAAACTCATAATTCTATTAATGTCGAGGTACTCCGCGATGTACTTCGCTGTGCGAAATATTATTACATTTCTTTTGGTTTCTTTCAATTCTGAAGATGGTACAAGCCCAAGATGGCGCTCTTCCATTTTGATATCGCTATTACGAGGG
>JALZFN010000018.1 GCA_030861545.1 Thermoproteota archaeon
AGATACTAGTCTGCGTACACTGACACATAGTACTGCTAACAGCATGACATTGCACAGGTTTTTGTCAAATGGCTAATAGAAAAAAAAGATTGAATGTCATAATTCTATGAAGTATAAAAAAGGGCAGGCAGAATTTGAACGCATGAGCTCAGATTGCTTTCTTACGTCATCAACATGATCTGCTATCACATCATGTCACAGCTCCTCCCACTGGGATTTACCTGAAGCTAATTTATCATGGCACCAAAAAGCGTGAGATAGCCTGATCAATCGTTATTGGGATGTCATCGTTTACGATGTCTGTTGTTTGTCTCAAAAGAGCAATGATGTCTGTCTTCAATCCTTGGGGAACACTGTGTAAGTTCTGTATAGTAGAGATGGCTTCATCAATTGCTTGTTGAGCAGGAGCAATAGAAATGCCATTAGGAGACGACATATTTATACCCCAATCAGGGGCTGAGTAAAATGCATCAGTGTTTGTTAGTCGGGTTTGCCCGCTACCATCAGCATTCATCATATATATCGCACCGTTTTGCCCATTATTGGTGCTGTCCCTATCGCTGGCAAAAGCTATCTTTGTACCATCCGGTGACCAGCTAGGGAATTGATCAAAATCAGGATTATGTGTCAGTCTAGTCACATCACTACCATCCGCAGCATTCATTACGTAAATATCCCGATTGCCATTATCATCTCTATCGCTGTCAAAAGCTATCTTTGTACCATCCGGTGACCAGTTGGGATCTCCATCAGATGCACTATTATGTGTCAGTCTAGTCACATCACTACCATCAGCAGCATTCATCACATAGATCTCATATGTTCTGGCTTCGCCATTAGTACCTCTGACAAAAGCTATCTGTCCATTTGGTCCGGGAAATGTGCCAGCCCACGCGCTTTGGTTACTGGAGATTGCAAGAAGACCTGATAGCAGTATGAGTGCAGACATTGCAAAAAAAGCAATTCCCGTTAGAATATGTGGAATCACTCCCCTTCCTCTTTTGTCACGAATCTTTGTAGTTGACATTATTATCTCAAAAAACGGATTGGTTATGCCCGTTTTCACATTAAGTCGCCTAACTATTAGTCAATAATCTCGATAATAAGCATTCATAGGATACAACTATATAAGAAAATTCTAAATGAAAGGCTTTATGATATGTATATGTCTTCATATGCATCTTCGTTTTTTATCTGAAAAAATTGGCAACAAAAAAGATGTTTGAGGAGTTTGGGTTTAGATAAAAAGGGCTTGTATGTATTACCATATTTTGGAGATACAATTTAGTGAGTATAACATGTTTGTATATCAGACTCGAGTTCTCTGCACGAACATATTTTGCAATATCTTAAAATTCTCGGAATTCTCACCATAAGGTCGAGAGGCAACGGATTAGGCGTCATACTAGACATTAGCACATTTTAACACTTGGGTAAGAGGCAAATGTTATTAGAATTTGAGAAAAGATTCACTGTCTTCAAGTCTGTGTGGCTACGACAAAAAGATTTGGAAGTGCTTGGTGCTACTCGAAAGAGCGAGGTACATAAGTCCCATTTGAAGAACTATGCTATTAGAAAAAAGTAATGACTTTCCAGCTGCTTTATTAGGTGGTCGTGAGAGGTTCCGTGCATATATGGTGTAACATGAGTGCAGGAAATAGTTCCAAGATAGATACGCGCCAGACTTCTGTGCAGACAAAGAAACATAGAGTGATGATCGTTGACGACGAGCAAGATATCACTATTATCTTCAAAATAGGACTGGAAAAGAATGAATTCATTGTAGACACGTTTAATGATCCTCTTGAAGCTCTATCAAAGTTCCGACCTAGAATGTATGACCTTTTAATTTTAGATATCAGGATGCCCGGCATCAATGGTTTTCAACTGTATCAGAAAATTAGAGATCTTGATAACAAGGTAAAGGTATGTTTCCTCACTGCTTTTGAGGATTCTCGCGAAGAGTTCAAGGCGTCTTTTCCGTTCCTAGAGGAGGTAAAGTGTTATTTGAAAAAGCCAATTACAGTTCATGATTTGATAAAGCGTCTTCTAGACCTGGCAAGATCATGATAAGAAGGGTAAAGTCGGAGACTGCTTTTTTGCTTTCGCAGGATAACAAAGATAGAAAGTTTAATCTCATCTGATTCATGTCTACGACCAGGCCCAGAAAGGAATCTTGATTTTGATGATTGGATGGAAGATGAGGAAGAGTGAGAACAAGGGCCGTAAATGTTTGTTATCTATCGCACATATCGTCACCATTGTTGCTAATAGCCCAATGGATAAACTGATAACATTCTGTACACATTTGTCTTTCGTCTGTATGATCGCAAGAGTAAGTAATGTCGCTACTTTTTCCGCACCTATGGCAGACTTCCAATGATATAACACTATAAAGTCAAAAGCAGATAAGCTATTGGATGCCATATGATATTAAAAACAGTAATTGCATCCTACGTGAGTTCCTGTCAGGAGAAGAATAGCCTAGCAGAATTCCTTCACACATCCATGCCAAAGAGTAATTATCAATTAGCCTTGTTTATAACTTGAGCATAAAACCGCTAAAAGCGATGTTGGTCCTGGCAACATGATGAATAGCAAAAAACTTTTCTTCTTATTACCTGTAGGACTGGCATTGCTACTATGTACATCCGTACTAGTTGCGTCAGTTACCCCTACAGCGCTTGGACAGCAACAACCCAATTCAGGTAGTAACCAAAGCACGACTACTACGACAAACACTACTAACAATACTGGGACGTCAACGACTGGCACTCTTGGTTGTGATGGGGCTGCATCAATATTGAGAGGTCAGATAGTACCAAATCCTGCAGGAGCATGTGACATAACAGTACCACTGCAAGGCCTTCAGGTGCAGGATACTGCCACAGGAGCAAGCCTCAACAAGCTGCTGGTTATGAATCCGCTATTTGAATTCTTGCCAACATCCAATCAGACAGTAGGAGGCTCAGCAACAACGGCAGCCACCAATCAAACGACAGTATATGGTTTTGCAGAAATTGGATCGATGGGAGGAGGGCTACCATTGGCAATGAAGATGTTAGCCAACTCGAGCTGGAACGTTGTTGCGGTACACAACCATGTTATAGGAGAGTCACCAAGTATGATTTTTGTGCATGCTATAGCCAATGGAGATATTAATACGCTAGCAAGAGATGCTAGGGCAATTCTAGACGCGCTTATGACTCAAACGCAGTCACCGCCATCTGGTAATCAGACATCAACAACAAGTGGCAGCGGCGGCACAGCAGGTAGTAACATGACTGCTAATAGTACTCCAAGCGGAGTAACAGGCAGTACTACTATTAGCAATGGATCCACAGCAGGCGGTGGTGTTGGAACATCAGGCGGCGGCACGGGCTCTGGCCCAGGTGTCGACACAACAGGCAGCGGAGGCACCCAATAGAATATCACTAACAGGCAATGCGGGTGACACAGGCATTAATGAAGCTAGCTAGCATTGCTGGCCATAGAGGAATTTTGGCACTGAACCAATAACACGTACCAATCGGGCTGCATAACAGA
>JALZFN010000022.1 GCA_030861545.1 Thermoproteota archaeon
GACCAAGAAAGCCAAATACCTTACCATATTCCACATCAAATGATATTCCATCTACCGCCTGCACTCGTCCGTAGCTTTTGCGCAGGTCAGAAACCTCGATGCACAGATCCATTCTCTATCGCTCTCATATACCCCACAAAAAAGGTCTAATTTCAGCATATATTTATTCAAAGGCAGAGGCAGCCCGCACAACCACTTCTGAAGGTGTGAAAGTTGTAGTATATGTGCGATAATTTTATGGCGATGCTATTAATGCCGTCACCTAAGCGCGTTGCTGTAGCCATAATACTTCATAGATTAGAATAGATGCACACACAAAGGCACCGATTCTTGATCTCTCAGCAGTACCATCGCAGCACATGTATGGGTAATTGGTAGGAATATACAACAGCCTTGATTGAGACATGGGCCACCGCTCTTTCTCTACCCTTTGCAGTTACTATTGCGGCCTGGCGACTGGATTGAGCTGTTGCATTTGCAATATAAGACCAGAGGCGCTTCCTATGGTATAAGCGGAATTTCTGCGCATAATCCATCGTGCAAAAATATTTTATAGATAAACATGGCCTTCTGTTTCCCTTTTTTCTTTCTCTCTTCTTACCTTCTCAAAATATATAGGCAAGTAAATGGTAATGATTTTTTCAGACTGGAGGTTAATTGCGACATTGTCATCGTCGTCGTCATCTTCTCCCCACGATTTTAAGGGAATGCTAGAAATCCTTCTTCGGCAACGCCCTGACCTCAATGCAGAGCAGGTAAGACACTTAATTGACGAAAAAAAACGCAAGGTGGGCGCAGGCTATCTTACTGACCAAGGGGCGCTCTTTCTTGTTGCAGCCGACCTTGGTGTGTCATTTGACAACGTCTCCAAGATCCAGGCAGGCCTAAAGGATGTTTACATCGGGGCAAAGGAGGTGACAGTCGTTGGAAGGATCATGAATATTTTTCCCATTCACAAGTTCACCAAAAGAGATAGCAACGAGCAGGCGGCTACTCGTACGCTTGTAATATACGACAAGGACGCAAGGGTCAAAGTCAAACTATGGGACAAACACGTTGCGATACCTGATGAAATGGGTCTGCAAGCCGGTGATGTGATCAAGATAGTCAAAGGCTACGTCAGGGCAGGTCTTGATGGCAAGCCTGTGATCAACCTTGGAAACTACAGTACAATTGAAACGGTGCAGGATGATTCCTCTATCCCTTCCATTGATTCTTTGACTATTACAGTTGATGATATTAATTCACCACAGGACAGTACAGTCATTTCTGGGGTGGTCAATTCTAACCCTAGAGTAACGGATTTTGTCAATGCAAGGGGCGAGGCAAGTAAATCGCTTCAGCTCCAGCTCTCAAATGAAGCCGGCACTCGTTCACTTCGAGCAGTCATCTGGAATGTGGACGAATCAAGAGTTCCCAAAGTTTTCAAGACAGGTTCTAAAGTGCGCCTGATTGGTGTTCGGGCGAAGCAAGGTAACCCACAGTATGGCAGCGGCGACTTGGAGATACATGGCGATGAGGGCACAATACTGGAATTCGCTGGGTCTCAAGAAGATGTCGAGGTGATGCCACTTCGAGTAATCTCTATTGGTGAAGAAACTGGCAGAGGTAGCTTCACATGCCTTGCAATTGACAGGGGAGGCAATCCGCTTATACTTACAATCGATAATTCGCTTGTCAGCTCCGACCAGCTGAATGAAGGCTCGATGATTGAGTGTGTGCCCTCGAGGATACTGGGCAATTCAGCCATACTATCAAAGGACGATTCATATATCAGGCTAACAGGCGACGACGATGCATCATTTCCAAAACACTCAAAATTTGAGAGAAAGATACAAGATGTGCAGATTTCGCAGGATCCTTATACCATTGAAGCTATAGTACTTCAGGCACCTGAGACTGCAGATGTAAACACCAGGTCAGGTGAGACTGTGCCGGTGACATCCACCCTGCTTGGCGACGACACAGGTGAGATCAGGCTGGTTGGATGGCGTAACCAGAGCGCTGGCGTCAACAAGCTGAGCGTGGGCGACAGGATAAGGCTGGCTGGTGTCACTGCAGGAGCAGGGCGCGAGGGCAAGGCAGAGCTGACTTTTCGGCCCTATTCTTCCATAACTAAGCTGAGTTAGAAGAAGAAAACCAAATCAAATTAAGCAACTAGTTAACAACTTCCTCTATCATAACAATGCCCAGGAGATCAGCTGCAGCCAGCACAGTCGCCACCACTACCACCGCCAACAACAATACGATCATCACCAAGCAGGCCGAGGAGATCAAGGCACGAGTTCATAGCCATGCTGCAAGAACTGATGAAAACTTCAAGGTAGGAGTTGAGGTTGAGGTCTGCCTTATAGATAAGAGTGGTACACCGATCGACGCAAGACCTGTAATCGAGCGCCTGCGGCACTATCATGATGTCGACTTTGAATATGGCATATGTCAACTTGAATACAGGACACAGCCGGTTTCATTTGAACGCCTTGCACGGCTAAATTCACAGTTTGAAGAATTCATAGAGCATCTTGAACTGATTATCAATAGAGTCTACAAGCATCATAATGTGTTTCCTGTCTTTTTGGGATCGAATCCATCGCCTCATATTTTGAAGGATGGCCTCATTACAAAAAAGCCACGCTACCTGCGCCTTGCAAGGTGGCAGAGCAGGATCCCTGACGTAGAAATTGATGGGCAAGAGTTCAAAGCACTCCATGTGGCGGCTGCCATTCAGGGCTTCCATCTTCATTTACAGGGAAGAAACCCTAACTTTACGGCACAGATGTTTAACCATATTCTAAATTTGATTCCATCTGTGATATTGCTTGGAGCAAACAGCAGACTTTTAGCTGGCAGGGTATTTTCACTTCATGAGCCAAGAATTTATCTATACGATCAAACTGAGCAACAAAACTCAGGGTTTCCAGGTGTCTCGAGGTACCTTGGTGGTGTAGAAGATTACATCGACTATATTATTTCAAGAAAGCCAATAGTTGCAAAGGACTACTTTGAAATGGTAAAAGAGAGGCATGACGACGCCCGTATTCAGCTCAACACTGGCTTTTACAGGGTTGAGACAAGAGTCATGTCTGTCCAGCCCACACCAAAGACAATGATGGCAATGATAGAGTTTTTTGCCGGCTACCTTCATAGAGCTATCCACGAAGAGCGAGTACTACGCCCCTTGCCAGCTATTAGAGAGGAGCGGCAGGCCGTTGTAAGATCAGGCTTTAATGCCAAGACACATTTTAACATGATTGAAACGCTCAGAAGCCAGCTTGCATACGCACGAAAAGGCCTCTCTGACCTTGGAGTCAAGCCAGATTTTCTAAGTATACTTGAAAATCGGCTTGAAAACAAGACCACTGCTGGCGAATATGTTGCCAGATTATGGCAGACTAAATTCAACGGTTCGATGGAGGAAACTCTACATGAGGTTGTCTCAGACATCTGGGAAAGGACAAAGAGCAACCAGCCTATTTCCTAGTGGTAGCTTGTATAATGATAGTAATAGTAGTAGTCGTTCATATCGACATTAACATATATACATGCTTCATATATACATACTCATTTCATTTGGCTAATCGCTCCAAAAGCCTCGCGTAATAACATATTGCTTTTCTGCTTCATAGATGCTTCGATATACCTGTTCGTCATCTACATAGTTGCGCAGTATCCTTGCTGCAGTATCTGCACCAACTCCGTGGCCGGATAGTACTATCAATGCCTTCCGTCCAAAGTTGTTGACAAGCGATGCTATCTTCCATGCGCGTTCAAACTTGTGATTCTGCTCTGGCGTCAGTTTACCACCAGCAATACGAGTCCGAATTATCCTTGACATTTCGTCATCCGACCAGAACGTTGCAGTGATAAGGCGCGACCGGCAGTTGGGGCACGATATTTCTTCAGGCACATCTTTTGTTTCCATCACGCGCTCCCATTTGCCACAGCGAATACAGACAATCCGATGTTTTGTCTTTTCTAGCCGCTCTTTGACAAGCTCAATAACTCCCTTCTCAATGCTCAAAGGCATGGCTCCAGCCATCTTAGATGAATGTTCAATTATCGGCTTTGCTAGATCTGAAAATTCATTTACTTCAAGCCAGTGGAGCTTTATCTTGCCCTGTTTGATTCGATCTAGCAACTGCTGGGTCTGCTGTATGTCATATTTGTCATGTACCAGCTCCCGGATAGATTCGGCGCTCACAGGTGTCTTTGAGTACCTGTCATAGATCATATGTGCTACCTTTTTGTCATAGACTGCTTCCTTGCTTATCATACCAAACCTCTTGGCGACCATCCACACCTTCCAGTTGATGTTATGAGTGCCAGTCAGAGCAGCAATGATGACAGGCTCAAGGTCATAGATATCTCTTAAGACCGATTCAATTCTGCCTTGTGCGATTCTTGCACTTGAAGTCAGCATTATCCTGTAGGCATCAGATCTTGACTCAACTATGTAGCCAATTTGCGATGATAATATTGTAGACAAAAGTGATGCGATGGTATTGTTCACCTTTGACCCAAAAGCACAATGCATCACAAGCATATTACGTGAAGCATAGCTTTCAACTACGATGTTATTTGTATCAGGTATTACCTTAAGCACATTCAGTGTACTGTCCATAATAGGTGTCGATAACTTGATCCAACCATTTGCCGCTTGGTTGCGTATAATACCCACTTCTTCTGCAGTCTTGAAATCAACTGGGATCATTTCGCCTACCCAGTAGGGAATGTTAATCGCCGCGCCGCGCAAAGGCTCAACGTTTACTACCAGACGCGCTTCATCAATAGACAGTATGCGCCACTGTGATCCCTTGAGCACGAATACATTGCCCTTTTCACCATAATCTCCTACAAACTGTTGGTCAAGGGTGCCTATCCTACGCTTGCTTATTGAATCAATTACTTCGAATTTTAGAACATAGGGTATCATTGAGACATTCTCAAAGTAATACTTGTACGCCTTTATCTTGCGGGTATAGATACGGGCTTCGCGGTCATACTTGATAACGTTGTGGCTGGCAAGTATGTCAAGGCAACTTTCTACATCAAAGAGACTGATGTTTCTGAATGAATATGCCCGCGTTATGATGTCGTATGCGTAGTCCACATTAACTGGATCGCGAGTCTGCATTGCAAGTCCCACTAGCTGATGCGCCATCACGTCAAGCGCTCCTTCGTGCATCTCTTGCTCCTCAATTGAGCCCTTTTTCATACGCCGAATTATTGCAAGTGATTCTACCTCATCGTCAGGGTTATTAGTCACGATCAGGCCCTTTGCAAAGCTCTTCTGACTGTGCCTACTCCTGCCGATCCTTTGCACCAATTTTGAAACTTGCCTAGGTGATCCATAATGAATAACTAGATCCACTGAACCAATGTCAAGACCCAGCTCAAGCGAGCTTGTGCAAACAACGATGCCGGCCATGCCAGACCGAAGTGTATATTCTGTCTCTTCACGCATTTCTTTTGAAAGTGAGCCGTGGTGGACATCCACTTTGATATCACTTTGGTTCTTTAGGATGGTGCCAAGATATTCTGCCTCATCTCTTGTATTTGTAAAAAATAGAATCGAGCCTTTTATGTCGTTGGTTTTGATGTATTCTATAACGAAGTGGGCGACGTTGTTAAGCGATCCTTTTACAAACCTGACGTCAATGTCGTAGCTGCGGCTCACAGTGTCGACAAGCACCGCAGCGCGCCTGTCAGCGCCGCAAATAAACTTGGCTGCCTGCTTTAGATTTCCTACGGTGGCAGAAAGCCCTATTCTTGTAATGGGCTGCGATGATATGGCCTGTAACCTCTCAAGGCTTATTGAAAGATGGGCCCCACGCTCACTAGCCAACAGCTCGTGCACTTCGTCTATGATCGCCCACTGCAGACCCTTTAAAGCTGCCAGTATCTTATCACTTGTCAGAACTATTGCAAGTGACTCAGGTGTCGTTATTAGGATATCAGGTGGATTTTCAGCTATCTTTTTCCTTGCTAAAACAGTGGTATCGCCATGCCGTATTTCAACCCTCAAGCCTTCTGAGTGCGCGTAACGTACGATACGGCGAAGAACATCATTATTGAGAGCACGCAATGGTGTGATATAGATTGCCCTAATTGTGCCAGCGGTGCCCTTTTGGTGAGCAAGCATAGTAAATATAGGCAAAATGGCTGCTTCAGTCTTGCCAGAGCCGGTAGGGGCAACCAGCAGACAGTTTACATTCCTCGAAATAACTGGCAATACCTTGCGCTGTATGTTAGTTAGAGACGAAAAGCCTTCTTTTCTGAATTTCTCTATAACAAGCTTCTCGGGAGGGTGATGAGGAGTATAGTGGTCGCTGTCATCATCACTTTTCAGTGTCTGCAGCTGTTCCTGTGCGCTGCTGTTGATGTTGTTGTTCCCGTTTTGCTTTTGAGCTTGATCTTTCATAAACCATTACCGCAAATAGGCCCACGATGAATAGCCCCACGGCAACTATGACGTATGAGTCAAAGTTTGCAATTGCTTCTCCGGCCATCGCAGAGTAAGTCAATGTACGTTCAATAATATATTCCTATATTACAAGGGACTGACGTTGCCACGAATATAAATAAAGTTGATCCCTGGATCAGTTTTACATATATATGATCAGAAATTCGATGCAACGGTGAGAGGTATCGTTTTTAACCAAAAAACTTTGGCGACTTTTGACTTGCTTTTACTACTATAGATACTGCTGTTGTTGTTATATCGTTGTAGCCTCTGCTGCTATGCAGGAATGGATAAGCAAAGTAATATCATAACCAATGCCTACTTTCTTAACTCAGTTGCAGCTCTTTTCCCTGGAAGTGCTTCCTGATAGGCTCAATTATATTATTGACATAAGTTGCAGTTGCATTCTTTAAATCCATCGGGTGGATCTTTTTTGTCACAAAATCCTGCTCTACATCCTTGTAACTTGCATATGTGATGTTGCCACCATATTTGATAGGCCGCTCAATTACAAAGTCCTCAAACTCATGGAACACCACATAGCGGATTAGCTCCAAAATGGGGTTACCCTCCACAACACCTACAGGGCAAAATGCCTTGCCTATTTTGTTGCGAATCGTCTTTTCATCATCGTGGATAATGATCCCACTAGCCGGCTTGCTTTTGCTCATTTTGCTTGATATCCGTGTATCTTCAGCAGCGTCTTCTTCAAGGCTCATCCGAAAAGGCTCCGATAGGCCGGGCAACAAATGGTGATGCAACAGCACTGGAACTTTCCAGCCAAGCTTGGGATAGATCTCCCTGACAAGCATATGGATCTTCCGCTGGTCCATGCCAGCATGCACAATGTCAAGGTCAAGAGCCTTAATATCGGCTGATTGCATTGGCGGATACAGCAGCTGCGACAAGTCAAGGTTCTTCTCAGTCTCGCTTCTCCCCATTATAGTAAGAGATCGCATTGTTCTTGCAAGTGTCATGTGCTTTGAAAAGCGTACAAAGTTTTCCCAATAATCTTTGGTGTTCTCATACAGGTCACTTCCAAGCAAGATGCTGACGCCAGGACAGAAGAATCTGAAAGCCTCTGCATAGTATTGTGAGACCTTCTTTATTTTATCCCAGTCCCCGCCCAACTTATCGTTGATATAAGTATGCCAATCAGCGAGAAAGACGGTAGTGTTAATGCCAGCCTTGATAAAGTCATTTATTTTGAATCCGGTCAGAACAAGGCTGCCAAGGTGTAGCACGCCTGATATTTCTAGGCCTATATAGTGCCTTGGGTGGGCTTTTGTTTCAAGCAGTGCATGCAGCTCATCTGCTGTGATGACCTCTTCCGTCGGCTCACGCATAATAAATGCTAGCCGCTCATCGACATCCATTGTTATGTATGAGAAATGCGACTAACACACACTTCTATAAACCTTATACCATAGCTTCATGATTATGATGCCATAGTTGTGCTTTGTTCTAAGAAGGTCTGCCAAGTCAAATAAGCTAGGCGGGATAAAATTAAGTCACAATACATTCAATTAAAAAATATTAAGCAGGCAGGTTCTAAGACCTAGACCTCTTTGTCCCTCATGCAT
>JALZFN010000026.1 GCA_030861545.1 Thermoproteota archaeon
AGAATTTAGCCTTCTTCCCTCAAATAGTATCCTACGTCGGCTAGATTGCTTATTGTAATTTTGCCTTTCTGTAAGAGCAATCTGCCAGAGAATCGTGTTCTACCGATACCTATTGCCTCTAATTTTGTATTCAGCACTATTACTAGCTCATTTTCCTGAAGCGAGTCAGATGCATCTAATATCGAATCACCCATGATGTCCCTGCCATAAGCTACTAAGTTCTCTGCCTTCTGGTTTACTGCAACATAAAATTTGTTCTTCTTTCCATATCGAGCAAAAAGGTCTGCCCCTGCAATTGAAGGCATGAATTGTTTCTTAAGCTCGCCGATAGCAAGGCCTGCAAGATCCGGCTCTGCAAGCCGTATAGCCTTTAGCACAGTATCGGTGGCAAGGCATACCATTTTTCTTTCGCCGACTTCGTGAATTAAGATTGATTTGTCCATGAAGAATTCAAAAATACCCCATTTGTCAAGCGCCCTATTTATCTGCGTTCTTTCTTCCTTGCTAGGTTCGCGACAGATCAATTTATCCTCATCTTAGCAATGAAAAAACCAGTAGTATCATGGATGTGGGGATAGAGTCGGCGCGCATTCTTTAGCTGGCTGTCAAATGTCATGGTACCAAATTTTGAGAGTCCACGATTGCCATATCTTGTTGGCTCGACTGTAATCTTGGGGAATTTTTGCAACAGCCAGTCTACGATCATTTCATTTTCTTCTGGAGCAAATGAGCAAGTAGAATAAACCAAGACGCCGCCAGGCTTGACTGATCTCGCTGCTGATTCTATTAACCTTTGTTGCCTTCTCGAACAATACTCTACATCTTGAGGCATATGACTAGTTTTCCTAGTGATGTCCTTTGCTATCACTCCTTCACAGCTGCACGGCGCGTCAAGTAACACCCTGTCAAACTTCGTTTCAAAGTTGCCGGCCGCCAACCCATTTATCCTGAAGATGCAAGTATTGTATACGCCGCATCGTGCAATGTTAAATGACATTGATCTTGCCCTTTTAGCATTGGGCTCTAGTGCAACTATAGCACCGGTATTTCTCATCTTCTGTGCCATGAATGTAGTTTTGCCCCCTGGTGCAGCAGCTACATCCAACACCGTCTCATGCTCTATAACACCTAGCGCGTCCACTGCCATGCACGAACTGAGATCTTGGATATAGTAGTAGCCAAGAAGATACTCGGTGGTTGCCCCTGTTGCGAGACCGGGCCTTTTGACTGCTAGCACTTCTTGTAAGACCGTGCTTTTCAGTTCAAACCCCTTCGATTGGAGCCTCGCCTGGAGCTCATCTCTGTTGGTCTTGAGTGTGTTGACCCGAATATATTGTGTGGGTGGTCTTTCCATCTTTGACAAAAAATCCTTTACTGATGGTACATATTCTAAGAAGCGACCGACGAGCCATTCATCATAACCATATTCGGCAGCCAGACCGGTGGATTCGGTGCTCTTTGTGAAGATCAGCGTCAATGTTTCCAAGGTAACGTAGATTTGATCACTTAATTATTATCTTCCTGCACCGGGAAGGCCTAAGACCTTAGCAGGTGATCGATAGTTGCTTTCGAGAATGATTCCTTCTTTTGTCCTGACCTTGACAGATGAGATATTAGTTTCAGGGTCGGGATAGAAATAGTACGTTTCACCAGGCTCTAAGGATGACTTATTCTGGATATCGTTTGCGCCAAGGTCAACTGTTATCCCTGTAAGCTGATGGATGCCGACATTGGTGATCCTTATCCTATATTGAATGCCGACATCTGTGGTGTCCTTCGTAGCATCAATTTCAAGGGCATATGGCAATCTGCTCACCTGCTGGTACGCAACATAGCTTCCGATGCTAATACACGCAATAGCAATGGCCGCAATAAGTATGCGCCGGTTCATAGTGCCGTCTCTTGAGTAAAAGACGATAATAAGAGTAATATCTGGATCCTTGTTATCTGCTGAAATGTTTTGCATAGCCGCTGGTAGAGCCTGGGTCCGATTGTCTCGGCAGCGCAGGCAGGCTTAATAGCGATGTCATCCTCTATGTCATTATACTGGTACTCTTTTCTATATGTCCGCTTAGTTTAATCTTACTGGAACCCCCCAAAAAGCTATTTCTGCTTGTTAGATCCTCTACTACATTTTGGCGTATAGGGTTATCAACATGTCGTTCCCGAAATATGAATAAAACGAATATGAAATCTATGTTTACCCTTTAAATTTGTTAACAGCCAGCTGACATCAAATAGATGCATCCAGATGACCTAAAGACAATTTGGCTTTGCTGTGAGTGCAGACAGAACTTTCTATTTCATTCGGACGTTGAAGATCATAAGCGCCAGTTCAACCATTCACGAGTGATGCTTTGTAACATTTCTGAAACTGCTGAGTCTTCACTGATATTCGTACGCGGGCGGATCTCAATTGGCTTTAGGCTTGATAACAGGACATCAACGATTTTAATAGAGTACGAATACTATCCAGCTACGCATAATATCGAATACATTGACGTACGTTTTAGTGACAGAAAATTGCAGTCGAAAGTCGAAGGCGATCCACAGATGATGCAGAAGATTGACAATTATCTTCGCAAAGTTTTGAATGAACAGTCGGCAAC
>JALZFN010000037.1 GCA_030861545.1 Thermoproteota archaeon
TCAAAGATGGTGATATAGTCGAAATAACGATTGAAAAGCTAGGTACGATAAGGAACCGCATAGTATACTACTAATTCTTAAGTCAAGAGCATTTCCTACAAGAGAGTGTGACATGGGCAGGCCATGCTTGGGATGTTTGGTGAGAAAGTGTCAATCCTTTGAGCCAGGATATCAAACTAAGGTGGTGAGGGTTTGGTTCTACTCAGCCTCGTTATTTCACGTTCTAGCAGCCTTGCATAGTATTCGTACGATTCTGCTAGCTTGCTTCTGATATTTGCAAGTTGCATGGACAAGTTGAGAGCTTCAAGGCAAGTTTCAAGCGATCGCTCCGCTGCAAATTCATTCATGGCCTTGTTAAACTGTGAAATGAGTCTTCTCTGCTCGTCACTATGCTCATTTATAGTCTTGGTAAGCTGATCGATTTCATCAGAGCCTCCAAAGCCCTTGCCTTTAAGCCAATCTACCATATATACATACAAAATTGATGTTAGAATCAAATTAAAACTTGCCTGTTCTTACCCATTTGAACAGATAATGAGGATATTAAAAATTAACAATGTATTTATTTGACGTTTTCCGAATCTCAAAGAGAATGGTAGTTGACAATAAAGCCAAGCTATCATACATCCAAATAATCAAGGAAGATCTTGGCGTATTCCACATTAAGCCGGACGACGGCCCGATTCCTGACTTTAAGGCGGGTCAGTTTGTCACTCTCGGTTTCCATATCCCAAGTGAAGGCAAAACAGTCCGCAGAGCTTACTCCATCGCATCGCCTCCAGAGCAAAAGAAGCGATTTGAGTTGTATATACGCTGGGTACGCAAGCCGGTGCCAGGCAGACTCACAACCGAGCTATTCAACAAAAAGGAAGGTGACGAAATATTATGGGTCAAGCCTACTGGCATTTTCACGATAAACGACAAGTTTCATGACGGCACGCCGGATAATCGAAGGATGATTTTAATTGGCGGAGGAACCGGGCTTGCTCCATTTGTATCATACTCGCTTCATCTTAAGGCAATAGCAAGCAAGCGGGAAATAATCGTACTGCATGGAGCAAGTTATGTCGATGAGCTGGGTTACAGGGATCTCTTAATATCTCTTGAAGACGAGAGCCTAGATAAAGGGCGCGACAAGTGGAACTTCCGCTACCGTGCAAGCATCAGCAGGCCACAGGAGTGGTTCAATAGGTCATGGAATGGACAGAAAGGCAGAGTTGAATCATTCCTTCGTCCAAAGGCGGGCAGGGACCTTTCTCCACTTGAGGAGCTTGTGGGTGAGAAGGTGACGCCAGAAAACACATCCTTCTACATATGCGGATGGCAGGGAACAGTGGATGGCGCACTGGACTATTTGATCCCAAAAGGCTTTGTCACTGAACGCAACAAAAGAAAAGATGGAAGCTACGACATCAAGTTTGAATCGTACGGCTAACCGTTCTTTCTTTAATTTTTCTTTTTTTAAAGCCTTATATCTTGGTCAAATGGGATTAGGATGATGAAGTTTGAATTTGAAGAATTTGCTGCAGTAGAAGATGTTTTTCTTTACCTTGTTTCTGTTGCGCCATACATGAAGCAAGTCATGCCAGTAAGTTCGTACAAGGGCTACATCTTTTCTCTTGTGCCATTAACTCCGCTTTCAGGAGAGATTCTGCTGATGATATACACTAAAGGAAAACTAGAGCCCGGACTTGTTGAATTTGACATTTCCACAAAGAAATTCAAGCCTGTGACAACGGTCGAGCGTGCAGACAAGAATTACTTTATAGTACTCACGCCCAAACTTGCAACGCTTGCAGACGAAGCGATCAAGCATCTACAATAAAAAAGCAAGCTAAAGTCGTGATGGCAGCGTAGCCGTCACCGACTGTTTTCGCGAGTACCGTTCGACTATATCTTCTGGCAGTTGTCCATTGAATAATTCTTTTGAGAGTCCACGCAGATATCTCATGACTGCCCAGGTGCCGGCTTTGATAAGCGTCGCCATGAAGACCTTCATTGCTGGTCCGTATGTCTTGTTCCTAATGATGATTGGTATAATATCGTTTATTACGTGTAGATTGTGCTCCCAGCACCTCCAGAAAAGTGTGAATTGCGCCTCATTTAGGTTGCCAAAATGCATTGAATTCTTTTCAGAGAAGTCTTGATAAAGTAACGGCGCAACCAGACCACGCATATTCGTCTGCTTAAAGTCGTCGATGAGGTCAATGGTGTATTGCGTCTCGTCTGGTGTCTCGTCCGGCCATCCTATAATAAGCGTAAGCGCAGGGAACCAATTATTCTGATTAAGTATCTTGCAGCCTTCCCTTACTACTGCACCCCACTCTTCGGGTTGAAACGGCTTTGTCTTGACGCCAAGGTGCTTCTTGACCATTCTTGGGGCAACGGTCTCGACTCCAAGGTTAGTTGCAAGCCATCTGCCACCAGCAACATTCATCTCATTAATTTCAGAAATCTTTTTGATAAGATCAGGCGAAGATGCAACTGCGGAAAGCGTCATATGAGTCGTTCCAACAAAACGTGCACCTGTAGATTTTAGTCCACTCCAGAGCTCGATGATGGCGTCTGCGTTTGGGATAAAGTCCTTGTTATCGCAACCATAAAGCAGCATCTCATCAGATTGGAGCCAGATCGAATCAAATCCATAATCAAGGTTGATTTTGGCCTCCTTTTGCAACCTCCCAGGTGGAAAGTCTTTCTTTGAGCGCTTATTGACATCACAAAAGTCACAACCCCTCCCGCAGCCACGCATAGCTTCGATGAGTGAGTTAACCGTTGGCCCCTGCATCATAGGGATATTTTCTATGCTACGAACAAAGGTATGCAACAGTTCTGGCGCGTCGCCAGCCTCCAAATCCTGGAAAAGATCAAGAGCCAACTCGTCTGCTTCGCCAATGACAACCGTGTCAATGCCATGGATCTTCATCCTGTCAGGCTTGGCAAGCTCCCAAGAGCCATTACCTCCAACTACTACCTTGAAATTATATTTCTTCTTCAGTTGGATAATTGAGGCGCACATCTTTTTGAACTTCATGGCGACATATGACAGTTTTTCTGGCGACATTGTTGTAGTTACAGGCGCCATGCCAAGTGGATCCATGACATTGATGCCAAGGACCTTTGTCTCAGGCCCAACGCACTTATCGAGCATTTCAGGGTGGGCAAGAAAGATTTCGTCGCGTCTGTATTCTTTCAAAAGCGCCCCTTCGATCCTTCTCAAGCCGCATTGTGCAACCTTGACCTCCCCCGTGTTAGGGTTAGTCTCGACTGCTGGGCAAAAGATCTTGTCAAATACAAATTCCGGTAAGAGTTCATAAGGGCCGCATGCAATAAAGCCATAGAGGAAGTTGCCCCTGTAGTTTGTCATCAAACTGCGGTCTGCAGTCAGAACTATTCGTTTGCCGCCTGATTCTACCATGCTATGTGTGTCAGTTACTCGATATCATAAGGCTATAAATCTATTACCATGTTTTCGAGTATGTTTGTTAGTAATTTCAAATAGTATTTGCAATTAATATTACTTACAGCACCGTAGTTAGGCTATGCATCCATCCGACAATAAGATTGTCAACAACCAAATGACAGGAAGACATTGAATGCTGGACGCTGGAGAACATTGCTCTTATTTTTGAAACAAATGATAGTTATAGTAGAAAGCACGTGGATAAAATCAATAGGTTCACCAATAAGATGTCACAAAGGTTTGACATGAAGATAGGGTAGTGTCTTCTATGATAAACCCTTACAATTCGAGGACGTCAAAGTCAGTAGCTATTATTTGAAATATATTGATAGTTAGCTATTTTGCTGGTGATAATCTAGGCAATATAAAGAGGCCGCACAAGGATCTTACAATAGACAAAAATTGCGAGGGAGACTAAAATTGGTTTTGACAGAGAGAAAAAAAGTAACCCTCATACTATCAGATAATAAGAATTATAT